>JAZNJT010000049.1:0-17197 GCA_045578145.1 Acutalibacteraceae bacterium | reverse complement strand
CAAACAACTTCATTTTTTAGTGTTTACTAAAAATCCGGTCATATTTAATGAATAATACAAACAAAAATCCGTCCTCTTTCGAGAACGGATTTTTGTTTGGCACCCCCTGCGCGAATCGAACGCACAACTGACCCTTAGGAGTACGAAACATTGGTTTTTGAGTATTCCCGCTATGTAACGAATAAATCCCGATAATCCCTGATATTTACAGGGTTTATCGGGATTTTCTTGTTATGTATTCATTTTTGGTGTTAAGTAATTTTTTTAGTGTTCATTTTTGCTTTTGTAGGCAAATTTGTAGGCAACGATTAAAATATTAGCCTTATCAAATCTATGGTTAAAAGTATTTGAAATCCGAACACACCAAAGCCACCTAATACTCCTGTAATCAATCTACGAATATTCGTTGACTCTCTGATTTTAAAATACTGTATTATCCAATCTAATAGCATCATAAGACACGCTATTAAACAATGATGATAATAAAATTTCCACAGTAAATAAACAGGGATGGTCAAACAATAGCCAATTAACACGCCCGTACATCTTGCACATACAGGAAATTGATAACTTTTAAAAAAGAAACTTCGGTCTGCTCGTTGATGACATCCTGTGCGATTACAAATTTTAAATAACCAACAATATAGTTTATGATAAACTTTATTTGCCATTTTCTTTTTCGTATTTATCAGCATTTTCAATAACTTGTTTAAGTTCTTTCCACGCTTCGTAAACATCCTCGCTTTGTTTCATATTTTCATATAAATCCATTGCATTTGGATTGGATTTAAAAAACAGTTTTTTGATTTTTGTAGTTGCGGAAGCGGTTTTGATAACAGCATTTAAGAACAAAATTATATCTAATATGATAATAGGAATTGCCAGAGGAAATAAACCAAAGAAACAGAGACCAATCGCAATTACAAAGCTGATTGCGATTAAATTAGTCATCTTATCAGAAATATTATCTTCTGTCCTTTTATGTAATTTTTTTATTTTTTTATCACCGTTTTCTATAAACTTTTCAAATTCCGCATCATATATTTTTTTGGTTTCATCTTTTTTAGTTTGAGCGGCATAGTATTGTCGGTATATTTCTTGAATGCTACCGTATTTTTCTATAGCCTGTGCTTTCATTTGTTTGCATTCTAAATAGTCTTGATATGCTGCTTCTTCGTTAAGCTTATTCTGTTTCTGTTTCGCTTCCTCTTTTTCTTGCTCTTTTTTACCCTCCCTATTTGAAAATTTGTTTCCGCAATCTTGGCATATCCAAAACTCTTCTGTAGATGTACCTGAGCCGCAAGCACCGCATAGTAAACCAAGCGGACCGAGCATTATGTATCCACAACAAGAATTCGAAAAAGAAAAACCCCCACCACTTGTACTTGAACCAAATTGAATTTTTTCAGAACCGCATTTAGGACATTTCATTTTTTAATTCTCCTCGTTAAACTAATTTACTCTTTCATAAAAGATGTATTCTGTGTTTATTGCTTCCTCTTTTAGAACAACACAGTGACATTCTTTACTATCAACATCAAATAGTAATGATAACTGCACGGGTTGGTTTCTCTTGTTTCCTGTAGAAACAAGAAGTTGAACAGCAACCAGACCATTTAAATTATCAAAATCGGGAGTGTACGAAAATGTTAAGGTTGCTTTTTCTATAGTATAAGAACGGCTGTTAATAACCGAATCTTTGACAGATAGCGTGCTTTCCAAATTGTATGGACTTGAATAAGCATTTTTTAAGGTGTAATCGCCATTGATAAAATTTTGTATATATCCTGGCAATGCTCCCTCGTAAGGTATATTTTTATTTGGATACAGTATGTAACCTACCTGTAGTTCCAATGTTTCATATTTTTTACTGCCTTTAGTATATGTGCCTTTGCCAATACCATTGCCATACACACAAATTTTTTCCCCCTCTGTAACAGGTGTTTGTGAGTAGCATATTATGGTATCATTTTTTTGTTTTTCTGTTATCTGTAGCAGAAACTTATTGCCCTCTGCCCAAGTTACAACACCTGGCATCCTGTAAATAGTATCATTGCAATATTGATTAGGATGTTGAATTAGACTTTTAGCACTAAGATTTAAACAGTTTTCCTCAATTTGGCATAGATATGGAAATCTTTCACTGTAATCCATATCGTTCAATAGAGAAGCAGAAATTAAACCTACTGCTTCAAGTAAACTCCCCTTAATCAAATCTTCATCAAAATTACCATTCGCACTTATAGCAGAATTCAATTTGATGTGTACCACACCATTCTTTTTTAGCGTAATAACTACTTGCGAATAATTATTTAATGTGGTCTGTTTATTTGGTGTTACATATCCATCATCAATAGTTCCATCAGTATAAACAAGACTTATATAAAACGATTTTCCATCATTTTCTTGTAAAGATATTTCGTACAATTTTGACTTAGAATAATACTTACCGTAGTATTTGCTTATGTCTATATTATTTTCTTCACTTTTTATTTCAGTTTTGGAACTTGCCTCTGAGTGTGAAGAACTGTCAACTGCTGTGCTACTATTGGTTTTTATTTTTTCCAATACAGTTTTCTTTTGTTTGCCACAAACACTACATTCTTCGACTATCTCACCCTCAGTTGTTTCGGTTGCTTCCTTGCGTGTGATTTCTGTCATTTTATGTCCTAATGCCGCTATGGTTTCTGTTTCCGATATTCCACAGTATTCGCAGAACTTTTTAATTTCTCCTGCTTTTTCACAAGTGGCTTCTGTAACAGTTTCAGTATAAGCGTGGTTTTCTCTATCATTTAAAAATTCTTCTGAATGAGAGGTATCAATAATCCCGCTTATAACTCCGATAATAATTGTAACAATAATTAAACCAATGGTGCTTGCACCGATACTATGCTTTTTGAATAGAGGTAATATATTTCTGAATTTTGTATTAGATAAAAATATGTATGGTGTAATCATAATGACAAAAATTAGCGAATCACAGATTTGAGAAATTATGAAATCGTGATTAGTAATATTTACATATTTTTCAGTGCCAATAACACCTAAAAGGTAGATAAAGCAAAAAATTAAATATAGAATTGATACAATCTTTTTCCATATTTTATTTGTTCTAAAACCTAATAATTTTCCTGTTTTCTTGATAGTCGCATTATTTTGGGGTGTATCGGTAAGTCCGTTGCAATTAGGGCAAAATTCCCCCTCGTGTTCCGTATTACAGTTTTCACATTTCATATTTAAAACTCCCTTTGCTTTGATAGCAATTATTTTATATCTGATAGATAGTATATCATATTTTATCGTTCCTGTAAAGATTTAATGTATTTTGATAAAATATATTCGTGAGGTGATGATGTGAAAACGATATATGAATCAGAATATTTGCAGTTAGGATTAAAGATTGCTTATTATCGAAAGTTGAGAGGATTGACACAAGAGCAACTTGCGGAAAAGATAGAGCGTACTCCTGCATTTATCGGTCACGTCGAAGCACCGAATATAAGCAAAGCAATATCTTTCGACACATTATTTGATATAGCCAACGCACTTGACATACCTGCATATAAATTCCTTATGTTTGAAGAGGATTAAGGGATAACGTTTCTTTTAAACCATATATTATTTCTATGAAACCCGAAGCGGAAAACCGCTTCGGGCATTTTAATTTATGGAGGTAATATAAATGAAAGAACCTAAAAGATGTAGTATCTGCGGTGAGCCGTACCCCGCAGACCAACTAACAGAATTTGACGGCAAGTATTTGTGTTCAAGTTGTCTTGGCACTGAAACAGTAGTTTGTTCTTATTGCGATAGGCGGATATGGGAGGTTGATAACTCTGGTAGTGACAGTATGCCGCTATGTGAAAGCTGTTACGATAACCACTACACCACCTGTAGCCGCTGTGACCGTATCATCCGTAGTGAAGATGCCTATTATGAAAATGACGAGGACGATACACCGTACTGTCAAGACTGCTACAACACTTATTGCAGTACCAAAAGCATCAGAGATTATTATTTTAAACCCGCTCCCGTTTTCTATGGAGAAAGCACACGTTATTTCGGTTTGGAATTAGAGGTTGACGGCGCGGGCGAAGATGATGATAGTGCCGATAGAGTTATGAATATCGGTAACAGAGATAAATGCCATATCTACTGCAAGCACGATGGTTCGCTTGATGATGGCTTTGAAATAGTTTCCCACCCTATGACCTTGGACTATCACAAGAACGAAATGCCTTGGGAATCGGTGTTAAGAAAAGTTCGCAGTTTTGGTTATACATCACATCAGGCAGAAACCTGTGGGTTGCATATCCACGTAAACCGTAAATCATTGGGTGATACTATAGTGGAACAGGAGGCAACCATTGCCCGAATACTGTATTTCTTTGAAAAACATTGGGAAGAGCTGCTTAAATTTTCCCGCCGTACCAAATATCAGTTAGAGCGTTGGGCGGCTCGGTATGGGTATAAGGACAAACCTAAGGATATACTCGACCACGCAAAAGGCGGTGTAAACAACGGCAGATATTCTTGTATCAATCTGCAAAACAATGATACAATTGAGTTTAGAATGTTCAGAGGTACATTAAAATACAACACAATAATAGCCACATTACAGCTTGTAAATAAAGTCTGTGATGTGGCTTTTGCTTTGACGGATGATGAAATTAAGTCAATGTCTTGGACAACCTTTGTATCGGGTTGTGCCGAGCCTGAGCTTGTGCAGTATCTTAAAGAGCGCCGTATATACATAAACGAGCCTGTGGACTGTGAGGAGGATGTGTAATGTGTTGCTTATTTGGAATGCTTGATTACAAAAAACACTTTAGCGCAAAGCAGAAAAATAAAATTATATCCATATTGTCGGTCGCTTGTGAAGCAAGAGGAACGGATGCCACAGGTATCGCTTATAACCATAACGGTCATTTAAGCGTTTATAAGCGCCCTCTCGCAGCACATAAAATGAGATTTAATATCCCAAATGTTAATTTGATTATGGGACACACCCGTATGACTACACAGGGCAACGAAAAATATAATTTCAACAACCACCCATTTTACTGCGAGATTGGCAATACCGAATTTGCATTAGCTCACAATGGAGTTTTGTATAATGATATAACTCTCCGTAAAACAGAAAAACTGCCCGAAACAATAATTGAAACGGACAGTTATATTGCGGTGCAGTTAATCGAAAAGCAGAAAAGCCTTGACTTTGCAAGTCTTGGATATATGGCAGAGCGTTTGTCAGGCTCATTTACAATTACGGTTATGGATAATGACAATAATCTGTATTTCGTCAAGGGTGATAATCCTATGTGTATTTACCATTTTCAAGAGGTGGGAATATATATTTATGCTTCTACCGAAGAAATACTTAAAAAAGCGCTATGGCGAATACCGTACCGATTTGGCAAACCGAAAAAGATTGAGCTTGAAATGGGCGAGATATTAAAAATAGACCGCCACGGCAAAATGGAAAAGTCAGAATTTGATACAAATCTATTATCTGCTATCAGTTATTATTCTCATTTCCCTTATAGGCATATATCAATATCTACTGAACGCAAAACAAAATCCCCCTGTCAGCAAGAGTATATACGTCAGTTAAAATCTCACGCCTCCTTTTACGGTTACACGGATGATATGGTCGATATGCTTTTGGACGAGGGATATACAACGGATGATATTGAAGAAATGCTTTACTGCGGTGTGTAACATTATGCCATTAGGGTACACTCTATTGACACACCGACACAGTATGCCAATAGGGTTGGTTTATGGCTTTTGGGATATGCCAAAAAGAAATCCCACCCTATTGAGAATTGAGGTGAGATTTTGAAGATTGGATATATCCGTATCAGCACCACCGACCAAAACACCGCAAGACAAGAAGTGCTGATGCAAGAGCTTGGTGTAGAGCAAGTTTATATTGACCGTATGAGCGGTAAAAATACAGACCGTCCCGAACTTAAACGTATGATGAATTATGTAAGAGAGGGTGATGTGGTAATCGTTGAGGCTATCAGCCGATTTGCCCGTAACACCAAAGACTTGTTGGAACTTGTGGAGCAGCTTACCGAAAAACAGGTTGAGTTTATTTCAAAGAAAGAAGCTATAGACACCACAACTCCAACAGGTAAATTTATGCTGACTGTGTTCGGCGCAGTTGCCGAGCTTGAACGTGAATACATACTACAAAGACAAAAGGAGGGTATCGCCGTAGCCAAACAAAACGGTGTTTACAAAGGCAGAAAGCCTATTGAACATCCTCGCTTTAATGAAATAGTACACTTATGGAAAGAAGGTGATATAACGGCTGTAGAAGCAATGAAAAGGCTCGGTATGAAACCAAGTACATTTTATAGAAAGGTAAAGGAGGTTTAATTATGCAGTGGACACTTGCAGGATTCGTTATTACTCTTGGAGTTCTATGTATTATCGAGGACATTAAATGTACTGCATAAGGGAGGTGAAAATATGCCGATTTTATTTGCGTTAGTGGGTACTCCCCTTGCAAGCTTTGCCGAGGGTGCAATTCTTGCCGCTTCGGTTTATCTCGTGAGCCGAGGGGTTAAAAATCCATTAAAGAATAAGAAATAAAAAGATACACAGAGCGGCATTTTACCGCTCTGTGCTGTTTTTTTACAAACAATATTGTTTTGTAACGTTTGTCAAATATGTAATTCCCCTTTTAAAAGCATAAAAAATAGAAAAATTTATAATTAAACTAATTTTGAGTGAAAAAAGTGCACAAAATTTAAGCGTCTTCAAAAATAGCTGATAAAATCCGTTTGCATAAGTGTTTTTTGCTTTCATTTGATAGAAGTATTTTGTTGATTAAAATAAATAATTCAAAATCGTTTAGTGCAAGATTATTGTATTCTTCAATACAGTTTATTTTATAGGATGGTTCAAATTTCATACCTTTATGTCCTACAAATGGTTTTCCATCTTTAATTTCTATGTTCCCGTCTTCATCTATCCATAAAAAATCATCAGGGTCATCCACATAACCAACTAAATAGTGCGGGGTGACATCGTAAAATTTACATATATTTCTTAGATGTTGAATTGGAACGCTTTTGATTTTTGTAATATATTTTTCAGATTGTTTATCATACTCACAATATTCATATTTACTGATAGTCATTGTTGTTACTCCAAGAATAAGTGCAAGATTGATTTGACCTCTGTATTTTTGATTTCTTTTTAAGTCTTTTTTTAACTCTATTGATTCCATACCCTCTTTATTTCGCTTGTTGCGAATTTCCCTCATTCGCATACAAAAGGTTTCAATTGTTTTTTGGTCTTTCCTATTGAATGTTTTAGGAAATCTCATAAGAATGTTATATTCTTCATCCTCTTGTGCTTTGAGTTTTGCTGCTGGAGTAGGTTGAATCAGTTTATTATCCATATTTATAACCTCCGTTTATAAACTAAGTTTAGTATAAAAAACATTGTAAAAAAAGTCAATGTTTTTTCTTGCTAAAAAGTGATACAATCATCAAAAAATAAAGGAGGGCAAAAAATATGCCAATTAAAGTAAAATGTTCATATCCACACAAAGATTTTACACCCGATTTCTATCAGACAAAGATTGTTGAGGCAAAATATGTTACTGATGGATTACGGGATGAAATCAAAAATTGGATACCTGCTGACCCAATTTTGATTGATGCACCAACGGGTAGCAGAAAAAACACCTTTGCGTTAGAGGAATGTATTCCACGAGCCGTTCAAGCCAAACGCAACGTCTTAATTATCAGTAATAGGATTGCATTATCAGTGCAACAGAAGCGAGCAGTAATGAAAGCAACCAAAAGTTCTATGGGCGAAAGACTAACAGACAAAGGTGTTTTAGAAACAGAAACTTTTGATAATGTGAAAGTTATTACCTATCACCGATTACGCACTTTTTTTGAAGACAAAGATAACGAGGAATGGTTGCGAAAGGCTATGTTTGTAATCTTGGACGAATGCCACTTTTTTGTAGCGGATAGTCTTTTTAATGAGTGGTGCGGTTATTATTTAGAGCAAATTGTTTGGCGGTTTTCAAATGCTATTCGCATATATCTCACTGCAACGAGTTGGGATGTGCTTTATCCCATTGCTGAAGCTGAAAAAAGTAAGTATCATCAGTTTGTAAAACCTAACTATTGGCAACCACCACGAAAATGTTTAAGATATTATTTCCCGAGGGATTTCAGTAATTATAAGTTAAATTTTGTTAGCAGTATTGATGACGTTCCTTTTTTAATTGAATCAAGCCAAAATACAAAATGGTTAATATTTATTGACAACAAAGAAAAGGGAAGAAAATTAGCGAATGAAATAGGCAACAAATGTGCTTATCTCGACTCGGAAAGTAAAGGTAATGAAGTTTGGAAGCAAATTACTGAAAACCAAAAATTTAATAAACAAATTCTTGTAACTACTTCAGTATTGGACAACGGCGTAAGTATTGTTGATGATAGTCTAAAAAATATTGTTGTATTTACTGATAGCCGTACAAGCATAATTCAAATGATAGGACGAAAGCGGTGTAAAGAGAATGAAATTGTAAATTTATGGGTTTGTGATGTTCCTTTTGATAAAGCTCAACATTATTATCAAGAATACTTGAAGCTTTATGAATGGTATAAGCGATTTGATAATTGTCACGACGAACTTGACCGTCATAGACTTGCAAGTAAAATATGGTCAGCCGACAATCCCAAATTACGAAAACTATTTGGGATTGGGCGAGGAAAATTATTTGAGAATAAGATGGCAAGATTTAGTGTTGAGCGTAAAATTGATTTTTACAAAAATATTATTGAGGGCAAAACAACCTTTCAAAATTCAGTTCAAGAGTGGTTGGGCAAACCTATAGAACAACCATCACGGTATGTAGATAAGTTAATAGACTTCTGTAATGAGCATTTAGGCAACCATTTAAGTGAGAACGAATGCAAAAAACTACGATTTTTGATTGTGAAATCTTATGAAGAAGCGGGAAACAAGGAACCTCAAAAATCAAGGCTAAGCGACTTGAAAGAACGTGCCTTGAATACTCGCCTCGCTGCCATAGGTATTGATTTTAAAATTGTATCTACAAATCAACAATGGATTTTATGTAAAAGTAGTGAGGAGGTATTATAAATGGTTTATAAAGATTTTGATTCAATGCCGCTTGTGATTGAAGTGAGAGATGTGTCTGACACCTTAAAGATTGGTAGAAATAAAACCTATGAACTTCTCGCAACGGGTAAACTTTCGGCAATTAAGGTGGGAAATCATTACAAAATCCTTCGAGATTCATTTATTGAATTTTTGAAAAGCGGAACATAAGTACATTCTGCCCGTTGCTTTTGCGACGGGCGATTATTTTTCAAGGAGGTTAAATATAATGGCAATTAGGAAAAGGGGTAATTCTTATCAAGTAATATATAGGTGTTCGGGAGAAAGTACCCCACGAACCGAAACTTATAAGTCCGAAGAAGAAGCTATAATTCGTGATGCACAAATTAGGCTTGCTAAAAGAGAGGGTACTTTTGAACCACCTATTCGAGCGGCTAAGGGAGTAATTAAGCGAGAGAATAATATAACCCTCAAAGAGTTTTTGGAGGAATTTGTAGAAGTTTACGGACTTAAAAAGTGGGGTAATTCATATTACACCACTAATCTTAGCCTTATAAGGAACTATATCAATCCTTATATTGGGGAGCGGTATGTAAAATCTATTACCGCAAGAGATATGGATGCTTATTATACTATGCTGCTTGATAAGCCAGCCGTAGTAGCTCAAAGCCACCGTAATGTCGGTAAAATAACAGCAAGTACAATTTCTCGCATACATAAGGTACTTAAAAGTGCATTTGGTAAAGCGGTTGTATGGGAATACACAAAGGTTAATCCAACAATCGGGGTAACGTTGCCTAAACACAATCCTAAAGAGCGAGCGGTTTGGTCGGATGCAGAAGCGGTTGAAGCATTAAATGTTTGTGATGACCCTGCACTTAAAATCTGCTTATATCTTGCTCTTGGTTGTAGTTTACGTATAGGTGAAATCCTCGGCTTACAGTGGTCTAATGTTCATATAGAAGATGAAGCTGTTTTAAACGGTGAGGCTTATGTTAAAATTGATAAAGAGATTTCTCGTTGTTCAAATGATAGTATTGAAGCATTAGAGAGGGTAAACAGAAGCACTATTATTTTAAAATTTCCTCAGATAATGCCCAAGAAAGCAACAACAAGCCTTGTGCTGAAATCCCCTAAAACCGAGAGCAGTAACCGTATTGTATATTTACCCCAAGCGGTTATTGAGGAACTGAAAAAGGTTAAGGCTCAGCAAGAAGAAAACAAGGCTTTGCTCGGTAACGAGTATTATGACTATGATTTGGTTGTAGCGCATATCAACGGCAGACCTTATGAAATGCGTACCATTGATAAAGTATTCTACAATATGATTGAAAAGCATAATCTGCGACCTGTGGTTTTTCACAGTCTGCGGCACAGTAGCACTTCGTTAAAGTTAAAACTAAGTAGAGGCAATATAAAAGCCGTACAGGGCGATACAGGACACGCTGAGGCTCGGATGGTAACTGATACGTATGCCCACGGATTTGATGCAGACAGAAAGCTGATAGCACAGGAAATGGATAGCGGCTTCTTTGCTAAAGTGGGAACTGAAAGCAAGAAAATTGAAACTGATGAAACACTTGAAATGCTTAAAAAACTTGTAAAAGAGCATCCTGAGTTAGTATCAGAATTATTATCAAAAGTTAATGATAAAACCTAATTCTGTTAGCAAGTGTAAGCAAAAGACTACTTTTTCATTGATTTTGTTCAAAATTTTGTAGGCAAAATATGCAGTGTATTTGAATAAATATGGTAACAAAAGAACACCGCAAGGAATCATTCCTTGCGGTGGGTTTTTGGCACCCCCTGTGCGAATCGAACGCGCAATTGACCCTTAGGAGGGGTCTGTTATATCCATTTAACTAAGGGGGCTAATATTAAGTTTTATTCACAATATGAGTGCCTTTATGCAATCCTTGGAGTTAGATACTCCTCACACTTAGGAGGGGTCCATTATATCCATTTAACTAAGGGGGCATTTGAATAAACGAATTATAACACAAAAGAATTAAAAGTGCAATAGTGATTTTCTACTTATTCTTAATATCTTCTAAATAAAAAAACAAGCGACAACCTAAAGGTTATCACTTACTTTTTGAAAGGGTTGTAGAAATTTGATGCCCTTTGAAATTTTCTCTTATGAGTTTGAACTCCTACAGTTTTTAATGAAATATTTACCTTATGGAAAATATGAAATAATACTAACAGATTATGAAATATCTCGCGTTGCTCGATGTGAAATAAAATTCGCGTTTTAACATTTGCGAAGCAAATATTTCATAGCGAAGCTATTTCATAATACAAAGTAATATTTCACTCGCCGTAAGGCGAATTTCATTGAAAAAAGCACCGACAAAATCGATGCTTTTTTCTGGCACGCTGAAAGGGATTTTGTCTCGGTGCTCCCGCACCTATCGCCTCGCTTACGCTCGTTGCCGCGCCTAAACAACAGTCCACTGGACTGTTGTTTTTAACGGCTTGTTCGAATCCCTTTCTTAAAAATGAAAATTAAAAAGGAACCAATCCTTTCGGACTGATTCCTTTTTAATTGGCACGCTGAAAGGGATTCGAACCCCCGACCCTCTGCTTAGAAGGCAGATGCTCTATCCAACTGAGCTATCAGCGCTTATGCGAAACACTCACAACGAAAGTGATTATAACACATAAATAATAAATAATCAAGAGTAATTTTAAATTTCTATGAGAAATTTTCTAAAATTTCTCGAACTTTTTCAGCACCCAAAGAATTGTTGATCGAAAAAGGAATAATCAGCGTATTCTCAGCGTATTTGCCAAGCTCGTCAACAATAAGCTTTAAGCGATTTTCGGTTTCAGTTTTATTAAGTTTATCAGACTTAGTCAAAATAATAGTGTACGGAATTCCGTTCACTTTCAAAAAATCAAGCATTGATAAATCAAACTCTGTTGCGGGATGGCGCATATCAATTAACTGAAACACCATTTTAATATTACGGTTTGTGCCGAAATAGCCCTCCATAAGCTCAGACCAACGCTCTTTTTCAGAAAATGATACCTTAGCATAGCCATAACCTGGCAAATCTACAAGACGTATATTATCAACCTTATATAAATTTATGGTTATAGTCTTTCCAGGTTTAGAGCTAACCCTTGCAATAGATTTTCTTCCTAAAACCTTGTTTATAAGCGATGATTTTCCCACATTAGATCTACCGCTAAAGCAAAACTCAGGCAAATCAGATGCTTCTAACTGTGATAGTGTAGCATAAGACTTTTCAAACTGTGCATTATTGTAGTTCATAAATTTACCTCTATTGTCTAAGTGTTGCAACAGGCTTTTGCGTAAGCAACTCTGTACCAACCTGCCAATCATCATTTTCCTCAGATTTATCCTTAAATAAAGCTTTACTTATAATTTCATCAACATAAGAAACAGGAACAAAATTGACATTTTGCTTGACAATTTCGTCAACCTCATCTAAATCGGGAATATTCTCTTTAGGAATAAATACTGTTTTAACAGAGCCTCTATAAGCTGCCATAGCCTTTTCCTTTAAACCGCCTATTGATAATACGCGGCCTCTGATAGTTACCTCACCTGTCATTGCAATATCACGCAGCACAGGGGTATTTGTGAGAGCAGAAATAAGCCCCGTAGTAATTGTCACACCAGCCGATGGACCATCCTTTGGAACTGCAGCTTCTGTAGCATGAATATGTATATCCATATTCTTATAAAAATCGGGATTGATATTATATTTCTCAGCATTAGCTCGCACATAGGTAACTGCCGCCCTTGCAGATTCTTTCATAACATCACCGAGTGAGCCTGTTAGCTCAATTTTACCTGTGCCGCTCATAGCCGCTACCTCAAGCTGCATTATTTCACCGCCAACATTTGTCCAAGCCAGGCCGTTTATAATACCTATTTCATTCTTTTCCAAAATAACCTCAGGCTTATAACGGCGGCGACCGAGCATTTTTTCAACATCACTGTCATTTAAAATTACACGTGATATTTCCCCAGTTGCTACAAGCTTTGCAGATTTACGGCAGAGTGATGCAATAGAACGTTCAAGACGTCTAACTCCTGCCTCGCGAGTGTAAAAATCGATTAATGAATAAATAGCACTGTCCGTAATGCGAAGCTGCGCTTTCTTCATTCCGTGACGTTCGATTTGTTTAGCAACCAAATGTCTTTTTGCAATATTAAATTTTTCTTCCCTCGTATAGCTTGAAAGCTCTATAATTTCCATTCTGTCACGCAAAGGTGCAGGAATTGTATCAAGGTTATTAGCAGTAGCAATAAATACAACCTTGCTCAAATTATAGGGAATTTCAACAAAATGGTCAACAAAGGTTGAGTTTTGCTCAGGGTCTAAAACCTCAAGTAAAGCAGAAGACGGGTCACCCTTATAATCACTGCCAAGCTTATCAATCTCATCAAGAAGAATAAGCGGATTGCTACTTCCCGCTTGTTTTATAGCTTTAATAATTTTGCCTGGCATTGCGCCGATATATGTTTTTCTATGGCCGCGGATTTCTGCTTCATCATGAATGCCGCCCAAAGAAATTCGTGAAAACCTTCTTCCCATACATTCGGCAATTGTCTTGCCTACAGAGGTTTTGCCGACTCCTGGAGGTCCTACAAGACATATTATCTGTCCCTTTATATCAGGCGACAAGGTATAAACCGATAAAAGCTCAAGTATGCGCTCCTTAACCTTTTTCATACCGTAAATATCGCGATCAAGTATTTTTTCTGCACGTTTAATATCTGTATAAACCTTAGTATACGCTCCCCAAGGAAGTTCTAAGCATGTATCAAGATATCCACGCTCAACAGTACCCTCGTGTGAGCCTTGCGGCATTTTAGAAAGCTTTGCCACATGGCTGTTTAGCTTTTCTTTTACCGAATCATCAGCGCTAAGTGCTGAAATTTTAGCATAATAATTATCAATTTCATCTGCACTGTCGTCCCCGTAAAGCTCACCGCTTATGATACGCATTTGCTCTTTTAAATAATATTCACGTTGATTTTCATCAATAGCCGCCTTAGTTTTTTCACTGATTTTACGATCTATTTCACCTATTTCAAATTCTTTGATAAGTAAATCAATTAAAATTTTTGCCCTTTTCTGAACTGAAAGTTGTTCTAAGATAAATTGCTTATCGTCAAAGGGTGCTGGAATATTAAAGGCAATAAAATCAGAAACAAAACCTAAATCGGTAGAATTGTCAACTGTCATTAAAACATCGGGAGCAATATTTTTGAGTAAAGCAGTATATTTATGAAACTGAATTTTAATTCTTCTTAGTAGAGATTCTTTATAAACTTCACGGTTAGTAAAAGGTTTTTCAGAGCACTCGCTTACCTCTGCTAAATAGAAATCTCTGCCTGTTCTGAAATTTTGATGAGTAGCGCGTGAAACACCCTCAACCAAAACCTTAACAAGTGAATCGGATACCTTTAAAACCTGCTTTACTTTAACAATACAGCCTACAGAATATAAATCCTTTTCTGTGGGTTCTTCGGCATAAAAATCCTTTTGTGTTACTACATATAGCAGTCTGTTAGAATCCATAGCGGCTTTAAGCGCGTTAATAGATTTTGTTCTTGCTACATCAAATGAAGAAACAGTTTTTGGGAAAACTACTAATCCTCTAAGTGCTAAAAGCGGCATAGTTACCGCTGTTTCTAAGATAAAAGACAATTTTTTTACTTCCAATCGTTAGTTATATAAATTGCTGTAGCGCACAAGGCGTTATCAACAAACAAAAATGATACTGTGTAATCCGAAACTTCAGTTTTTAAAACTTTACCCTCAGGATTACCTAGTAAGAAAAATGAATTATTATCATTCATTTCCTCTTGTTTGAACTTAATATCCTCATAAGCATTTTCAATTTCTACCCAAAGTGTACCTATTTCAAAACCGAAAGCTTTATCATAGCTTACAATGTATGAAATACCCTTTTGAGCATTTTCTTTTTTATAATAAAAATTATATAATCCACCGTCAATCAAAGCATTTTCTTCACCCTCGATAAAATCATAAACCGCATCCTCTGAAGTCTCAGCAGCTTTTTTAAGCTCAGCATTAACGGTTTCGGTTGAATCTCCGATTTTATATTCGCATTCGGGTATTTGACCTAATTTTGCAAAATAACTAAGGTCAGCAATATCACTATTACTTTTAGAATTATCACCGCAAGCGGTAAAAGAAAACAAAAGTAAAAGCGAAAGTAAAATACTGATTATTTTTTTCATAATTTACTCCTTATTTGTTAACTTATTTAATAAATTATGTCTTAAATTCCACAAATCCTCAGATAAGTCAACATAATAGGTATGCGGATTTTCAAAACGTGTAACCTCATCCCACAAGGAATTAACCTGTTCTTCTCTATGCTTAGAAATCTCATTAACGGTAGGGTTGTTGTAAACAAGCTTACCTTTTTCATAAATCCTAACTTGAAGCTTACGTGCCACAAAATTTGTAACAACCTTGCGTTTCCAAGTATACACAGGGTCGAAAATTTCATAAGGCTCACTGCTGTCAATCTTTTCATTACCCAAAGTAATAACATCAGCGATAGCCTTGCCCGTATCTCTATCATATAATCTCCACGGGATTTTAACTCCTGGCAATGTAACCTTAGCAGTGTTTTCACTAATTTTAATCTTCGGGATAATAACACCATTTTTATCAACAGCTGAAAGCTTATAAACACCACCGAAAACTGCTTCACTTGACGCAGTAATAAGTCTTTCGCCAACGCCGAAGCTATCAACCTTAGCGCCTTGATAAATCATATCACGGATTAGATATTCGTCTAAAGAGTTAGAAACACAGATTTTGCAATCGGGATAGCCTGCATCATCAAGCATTTTTCTGGCTTTTTTAGAAATATAAGTAATATCTCCGCTATCAATTCTTATACCCTTAGGTCTCTTACCTAGAGGCTTTAAAACCTCATCAAAAACCTTTATAGCATTTGGAATACCCGATTTTAAAACATTATAAGTATCAACGAGTAACAAACAGCTATCAGGATATTTTTCAGCATAGGTTTTAAAAGCGGTATATTCATCCTTAAAAAGCTGTACCCAGCTGTGAGCCATAGTTCCTGATGCTACAACCTCAAAATCTTTTGCGGTAAGTAAACATGATGTGCCTGTACAACCGCCTATAATTGCGGCTCTTGCTCCATAGTAGGCAGCACCGTATCCATGTGCTCGGCGAGCGCCGAACTCCATAACAACTCTGCCGTCAGCCGCACGCACAATTCGGTTAGCCTTAGTAGCTATTAGTGACTGATGGTTAATTGTAAGAAGGAGCATTGTTTCAAGCATTAAAGCCTGCATTGCAGGACCTCTCACAGTTACAATAGGCTCTTGTGGGAATATAACTGTGCCCTCAGGTACTGCCCAAACATCGCAACAAAACTTAAACTCACGAAGATATTCAAGAAAATCTTCTCTGAATAGGTTAAGTCCTCTAAGATATTCAATATCCTCATCTGTAAATATAAGGTTATTCATATATTCTATGAGTTGCTCAAGACCCGCCATAATAGCAAATCCGCCCTTATCGGGCACTCGGCGAAAAAACATATCAAAATATGTTACGGTATCGCGCATATCACTGTCAAATATACCGTTTGCCATAGTAAGCTCATACATATCCATTATCATTGTAAGATTAAGTTTTTTATTTTCCATTAAAAACACTCCTTACATTTTTTCAGGCGCTTCAATTTTCATTAAAGTGAGTACATTTTTAATAACTATTCCTGTAGCAAAGCAAAGTGCCAATCTTGCTTGCATTAATTTTTCATCTTCACCTTTAACACGGCAAGCAGAATAAAATTTATGGAATTTAGTAGCAAGTTCTTGAACATAATGCGTGATTTTCGCAGGGTCATAAGCCTTAGCCGAAGCTATAATTTCATCCGTTAAGGCAGAAATATGAAGAATAAGTTCTTTTTCCTCAGCTGAGTTTAAAAGTTTTAAATCTTCATATCCAACAATCCTTCGGCAAATACCTTCCGCCTCAAGATTTCTTAAAATACTGCAAATTCTGGCATA
>JAZNJT010000048.1:0-7557 GCA_045578145.1 Acutalibacteraceae bacterium | reverse complement strand
TTTGATGCCTATCACGGACAGGATGTGTTAGTATTCGAGGAGTTTAATTCTCAGATACCTATTGAGGCGATGCTCAACTACCTCGACATCTATCCGTTAATGCTACCAGCACGATATACTGACCGTACAGCTTGTTTTACCAAGGTATATATCACTTCAAATATACCGTTGAACGAACAATATATTGACGTGCGACACAATCGCCTTGAAACGTGGAAAGCATTTATCCGCAGAATCGATCGCGTGTTTATGTATATGCCTG
Organism: Acutalibacteraceae bacterium; assembly: GCA_045578145.1. Classification (GTDB taxonomy): domain Bacteria; phylum Bacillota; class Clostridia; order Oscillospirales; family Acutalibacteraceae; genus UBA737. Next base: position 7,295 of record JAZNJT010000048.1, on the reverse strand, counting down.
ACGGTTCGGTTGAAGAAATTTATTTTAAATAGAGGTGGTGAGTATGAGAAACGAAGAAAAAGAACGTCTTGAAAAACAGACTGAGGCACGGTATATATGGCTCCGTTTCAAAAATGGTTGTAAAAGCCTAAAAAACAGTAAAGCCAGACAGTTTGCGCTGATTGCGTTTTATATTCTTCTCATACTGATTTGGACTTTTAATAATGACGATTTCAGTCTGGAGAATATGGAGTTGGTTTCGCCTGTATTTATTGCTCTGTCAAAGTTGTCTTTACCGCTAAGCATGCTCGGTGGCACCGTCGCCATACTTATTTTGTACGGAACTCCCATCGGAAGTTTTAAGATTATGAGTGAATTACAGCGAATCGGTCTGACAAACAGCGCAGGAGAAACGCCTATACTCACTGCAAAAACCAAATATGAAAAGCAATCGGAAGTAACGGTATTTGAGTTTGACGGTGTGGGGATTCCACTTACAGAATGGGAGAATAAACGGCAGCGGATTGAGGCGGCGTTGAACGTGCATATTGTCAGGCTGAAAGAGGGCGAAAACAAACGCTCTATTCTGCTCTATACCGTCCCCGCAGGCAATCAGCTTTCAAGCTGTATTGAATGGAATGACAGTTATCTTATTAAGGACAGTTCCACTCTTGTTCTCGGCAAAAGCCTCATGGGTACTGTTACGGTGGATTTGGCAAAGATACCGCATATCCTACTCGGCGGCTCAACCGGTAGCGGTAAAAGTGTTCTGTTAAAGTTCTTGCTTATGCAGGCGGTCAAGAAAAATGCAGTTGTCAGCATAGCCGATTTTAAGGGTGGCGTGGATTTCCCGTCAGTATGGCACAGTAAATGTAAAATGTGCTTTGATGAGGATAATTTATCCCAATTGCTGACCGAGCTTGTGGACGAGCTGCAACACCGCAAGGTACTATTTCGTGAAAATGAGTGTCATAATCTCGACGAGTACAACAAGCGCACGGGTAAAGCATTACAGCGGTATATCTTTGCTTGTGATGAGGTGGCAGAAATCCTTGACAAGACCGGTCTGACAAAAGAGCAAAAGGATAAGGTCAGTCTGATAGAAAGCAAATTGTCGGTGATTGCCCGCCAAGGCCGTGCTTTCGGTATTCATCTCATACTTGCAACACAAAGACCGGATGCAAATATTCTCTCCGGTCAGATCCGCAACAACATAGATTGCCGAGTGTGCGGCAGAGCCGATAACGTGCTTTCGCAAATCATTCTAGACAGCACCGCCGCAGCCGAGCAAATACCCAAAGATGCTGCAGGACGTTTTCTGCTCCACGACGGCACCATATTTCAAGCCTATCTCATAAATGAAAATAGCCTCTGACATAGGCATAACGGACAAGGAAGGCTTCATAATTTAGAAAGTGAAGAACAGATATGAAAATTACATTGATATATTTTGTTGAATATCGCAAAAAGAAGGTGGTGGGCACCTATGACAACATATATAACAGAAGCCCACGAAAAGCGCATACGTGGTCAGGTTATATCCGTTGTTAATCTGACACCGAGTTTTCGTGAGGATCAAAAAAGTGCTGCGAAGAAAGCAATCGAACAGCAGCTTTATGAAATTTTCTGTAAATATATGTCAAGCAATACTTGAACAAACGGAGTAGCTCACTTATAACGATATTCAGTTCCAAAACAATTTGTTGCATTGTTTTGGTGCCGATATAATCGGCTTACGAAAATAATTGTGATTATTTTCGCTGAATTAGTTGCAATGGAATAGGTAAAATTATCGGGGATAATTTTGTGCCAAAAAAATTTGGCAGCGACACAAGTTACCCCTTGTGTCGCTTTTCTATATCCATTATAATATAAGTGTCAGTTACTCCGCTTCTTTTTGCGAAGAAGGGAGTACAAGTTGAGTCTTTATGACGCTATTTATACAAGACAATCGGTTGACAGAATAGACAGCATATCCGTTGAAAGTCAAGTCGAGTTTTGTAAAAAGGAAGTGATAGGACAGGAAATAAAGGTATATACGGACAAGGGCTATAGCGGCAAAAATATTGACCGTCCCGCATTTCAGGAATTGATGCGTGATACTGAAGCCGGTATTATTCGCCGTGTTATCGTTTATCGGCTTGACCGTATCAGTCGTTCGGTGCTTGACTTTGCCAATGTGATTGACATATTCCAAAAGCATAATGTGCACTTTGTTAGCACAATGGAAAAATTCGATACAGGAACGCCAATCGGTAAAGCTATGTTGATGATTGTTATGATCTTTGCTCAGCTTGAGCGTGAGACCATACAGCAGCGTGTTATTGATGCCTATTCATCACGAAGCAAACGCGGTTTTTATATGGGCGGCAGAGTTCCGTTTGGATTTGACCTTAAAGAAACGCTGATTGACGGTATACGCACTAAGATGTATGAGCCGATTGAGTCTGAGGCAGAAATCGTCAGACTGATATTCTCACTTTATTCCGAACCGCAAACGTCACTTGGGGATGTAATGCGCTATCTGGAAGCACACGGAATACGAAAGCGTGACGGTAAGCTTTTTAACCGAAGTCGTCTGCGAGACGTAGTGATAAATCCCGTGTATGTAAGAGCCGATTATCAACTATATGACTTTTTCAAAGCGCAAGGCACCAATATTGCCAACATACCCGATGATTTTATCGGCACGAACGGAGCGTATTTGTATTCCGGTGATACCAAGAAGCGCAAAACCGTATCGCTTGAAGGTCATACCCTTGTAATTGCTCCGCATGAAGGTCTTGTTGATTCGAGAACATGGATCAAATGTCGTTCTAAGTGCCTGAATAATCAGAGCGTTGCAAAACCAGTTAAAGCGAAGGCAACCTGGCTTGCAGGCAAAATCAAATGTGCCCATTGCGGATATGCCCTCACCGCCAAAATATACCGATGTAAAACCAAGTCTGATAACCGCTATTATCTCTGCAACAATAAATACAATGCCGGTGGCTGTAACTTCGGCTCACTTGACGCCGATATAGTCGATGAAATCGTATTTGAAGAAATGCAGAAGAAATTAGCAGAGTTCAAAACACTTTCTAAACAGAAGCAGGAAGGCTGTAACCTGCAAATCGTCAAACTTAAAACACGCATAGATACCATCGACAAAGAAATATCCTCTCTGCTCGATAAAATTACGGCAGCCAATGAAACAGTTATGCAATACATAAACAATCGCATTGCTGAACTGGATGCCGAAAAGAAAGAACTGTATGCACAGATCACACAGTTCGATAATGACCGCAAGGATAACATAGGTGAAATCAGCGGTTATATGGAGCATTGGGTTGAGCTGTCGGTAAGTGACAAAATCACAGTTGTGGATTCGTTGATTGAGCGTATTAACGCCTCAGAAAACAGTATTGAAATCAAGTGGAAAATATAATTATTTTTTTATCGCAAATCCATTCCACTTTGATTGTTCAGGTGAAGCATTACGTCTTACAACCAATAAGCTAGACAGTAAAAATTTCTATGCTTTTAATCCTGGTTTTGATAAAAATTGCTGTAAAAAATAAACACAAAAAAGGAAGGCCCTCGCCTTCCTTTTTTAATCTTTATTGAAAAGTCTAGAGAAAAAATTAAATGTTAAGGGCCAAACGCAACCCGCAAAAATTACTAACATTAAATATCTAATACCGTCTGCTATAAAGTTGCCATCAAAAATCAAATTCAGAGGCACGCGCAATCCCTCTTTAATAGCTATAATAGGTATTAAACCTAAAACCAATTTTATAATCTGTGCTATTGGCTTAGCATTTGTTTTAAAATTTATATAACGTATATCAGTTTCATAAGCGATATAAATTCCTAAAGTGCAACCAAGCATTTTATATGCATTTTTGGTGCCGTTATTTAGATTATTTATATCAACACTTGGGGGGAATTTATATAGAGAAACAAATATTAAATAGCCAACTGACAATGTTAGCATAATTAAAATCAAAACTCTCAAATAATTATGGTTGCGAGTTGACCTTTTAATTATTGGATAAAGAACAAAAATGAGTACAAAAGCAATCGCAATAGAAACACCAACATCAAGCGGAGTATGAACACCAAGATATAGCCTTGAAAACGGAACTAACAGGCAAAGTAAAATACATAAGCCTCTCACCCACCAGTTTTTATTCCAACGAGCAAGTCCGCCGAAAATACCGACAGAAGACTGTGTATGTCCACTTGGAAATGAGTAACCCGTAGCCTCAGCACGCGCGGATTCAACAATAGTAAAATCCTTATCCAAAACCCACGGACGCGGTATTCTGAATAAAAGCTTTAAAAATTGATTTAATATAGTACCGATAAAACCAATAGAGAGAAGATAATATCCCTCTTTTTTATTTATACACCAAAAGAATATAAGACCTATAACAATAAAAACAGTTTCTTCGCCGAAATGAGTAATTATAGAGAAAAAATCATCTAAAAACGGTGTTCTAATTCCCTCTAACAGTTTTAAAAATTCCATATGCTTCACCCCAAACACATATTTACATTATTTATTTTACAATATATGTCACTGCAATGTCAATAATTGTTATTAGTAAAAATCATATTCAATAATATCAGAATTATACGAATAAGCCGAATTAAGTGAATTATCTGAATCGTACGAATTTTCAGTATAATCATTTCTATCATATTTTATAAGAAAGCCCGGATTTTTTTCTAAAAACTCATCGAGCAGTTTGTAAGCTCTGGTGCGTGAAATACTGTAACTTCCGATGCTTGTATACTTTTTCCCAGTAATCCTATAAATCATTAAATTATTTTTAAATTCGCTTTCAACATTATAATAATCATTTATATAACATCCAAACAAATAATCACTCGCTGCTTCATTTACGTTAACATCAACATATTCACTTAGCTTAATTAAATAAGGCACTCCCTCATCGCCAAGTTCATAAATAGTTTTAACATCAATGGTACTTGTTAATTTATCTTCTATATATGCTTTGTAGTTATACTCTCCAATAAATGAATTAATATTGAATAATCCTAAAACTATTAGAAATAAACCTGCTAAAGCAATACCGAATTTTACAATAATTATTTTTGAAACAAAAATTTTTATTAACAATGCAATAAACATAATTGACAAGAATATCATAAATGCAGTTGTTATGATTCTAAGCTTGGTCATGCCAAAATTCTCAATATATAAAAACATTTTGGAAATCGCTGTTGCAATAATTATTAAGGTGAAAACACAAATAAATACGTTTAAAATTTTACTTATAATGTTATTTTCCTTAGCAAAAAGGTGCGTGCAGAAAATAAGACCAAAATTAATAACCGCTATAACGCACATTTCAAAAAATCCACGTCGTGCATATGTAGCTAAGGTGAACGAATAATCATTCGGCAGCAAGCCTTTAAATGCGCTGAAAAAATACGCCAACTGAGAAACAAGATATAAAATATAACATACGGAAATAGAACTTAAAAATGAAATTAAAACTGTCTTATCTGTTTTCTTTAAATTTAATTCGGCCGGTTCTGCTATTCCATTATTTTTCAGCGTTAAGCAAAATGATATAAGCATAATAGCAATTATAAGTCCCAAAATCATTTTAAGGATTAATACGAAAACATTATCGCCAAAGATTTTGATTAAACCGCTGAAAGCCTCGTCTGAAGCCATCAATAACGGGATAACAACAAGCAATACGGGTAACGATGCCGCTATTCCTATTAGTATTTTTGAAAATATCTTTCTACCGTTTTTATCATCAGAAAATAGGCTTCTTGCAGTTATGGGTATATTAGAAATTCCGCCATCTAAAAGAGTTGTGCCCATTGAAGTGAAAAAATCAAGTTCATTTTTATCCTTATTTTTTTTTGCTATAGAGAAAAACAAAAGAAAAGATATAAAAAACATAATCGCAAAACTAAAAAATCTAACAGTACCGTTCGAGGTAACTAAAAAAACAGCAGATAATAATATTATTTCGAAAAGGTAAACTACGCTGTTCAGTTTAAATTTAAATCCCTTTTTAAAGCAGAATAAAACCATGGTAACAATTATTGGGATATTTGTTACGGCAAATCCGCCTCTGAAGCCGCATGTAATACCAAGAAATGACAGAAAAATTGAGGCGATTGTTAATATAACAATATAAATAGAGTCAATTTTTGTAAGATCAAATAACTTAATATTCTTTGATTCTTTAATTTCAATATTTTCCATAACAATCTACACCTCTTCATCAATAAATTTTATTATATCACCGGGTTGACAATTTAGCGCTCTGCAAACATTTTCCAATGTTGAAAACCTTATTGCCTTTGCTTTTCCTGTTTTTAAAACTGATAGATTTGCCTGGGTAATACCAATTTTTTCTGCCAATTCAGAAGAAGTCATTCTTCTTTTGGCTAGCATAACATCTAAACTTATTTCTATCATATTAAAACCTCAAATTGTAAGTTCGTTTTCGTCACTTATTTCAACAGCGGCAAACATAACATTTTTGAGGACACGTAGCAACATTCCCGTAAAACCGCCTGCGGCAGATACATAAATAAACGGCATATAAAAAAACGCGCCTATAAATGTTATAATTGCTATAGCAAAACAAGACCATGAAACTGCTTTTAATAGTTTAACATTCTCACGTATAAAAATCTTTTCATCTTTAATATTAAACATAAGCTTTAAAAGTGATATTAATATTATTCCACCAAAAACAGATGAAGGATAAAAACAATATAAAAATGTTTGTTTTATACTTTTAAGTGCCTCTCCGCCGGCGTTAAAACCTCTATAAGCCGTAAGATACAGTTCAAATATTTGAGGAGCAAATAAAATTAAAACTATCAGTAACAATAACAAAAACAAACAAACAAAAATTGAAAAATTAACTGATTTCTTGGCCGACCACATTTTAATCACCTTTTCAATGTTTTCTTTATTTGTATTATAACATCTGCTTTATCGATTGTCAATAATTATTTATCGTTTTTCGATAAATATAAATGCTTTTAATAATGTTATATTGTAAATTCGTAAATAATATGTTAAAGTAAATGCGGTGATATTTATGTTTAAAATACTTTTTATCTGCCATGGCAATATTTGCAGAAGTCCTATGGCTGAGTTTATTATGAAACAAATAGTTGAAAAGGAAGGTTTGGAAAATGAATTTATAATTTCTTCTGCAGCGACAAGTTTTGAAGAAATCGATAATCCTGTATATCCACCTGTTAAAAAAATCCTCAACAAAATGGGTATTGACTGCAATGGAAAACGTGCTATAAGAGTAACAGCT
>JAZNJT010000047.1:0-2875 GCA_045578145.1 Acutalibacteraceae bacterium | reverse complement strand
CTAAAATATCTTTAATAATGAGTGTGTATAATGGCAAAGATTATTTAAGTGACGCGATTGAAAGCGTCTTAAATCAAACATTTGCCGATTTTGAGCTTATTGTGATAAACGATTGCTCCACCGACAATACATATGAAATATTAAAAAAATTTGCAGAGCTTGACAAGCGTGTAAAAGTACATACCAATGAAGTGAATTTAAGACTTCCGTCATCTCTTAATAAAGCAATATCTTTAGCACAAGGTAAATATATTGCAAGAATGGATGCAGATGATATATGTCTGCCAGAAAGGCTTGAAAAGCAGTATGAATTTATGGAGAATAATCCGACTGTGGCTCTGTCTTCTTGTAGATTTATGACGCTTAAAAACGGAGTTATCTCTTCCGGAGGATGCGGAGGGAAGTGCGACAATGAGTCTATAAAAGCATTGCTTTTGGTTACAAATCCCATACTTCATCCCGGAATTATTGCAAAAGCTGATGCAATCAGAAGTCTTTTGTATGATAAAAACTTCACCTGTACCGAAGATATGGAACTTTGGACAAGGTTTGTTATGGCAGGATATGATGTGGAGATTATGAGTGAATACCTTATGATATACAGACTTCATGATAAACAAATTACCGAAACAACCTTAGAGAAACAGCACAAAGAAGTCATTGCAATTCAAAAAAAATATTATGGAGCACTTCTTGAAACTATGAACAGCAATCAAGAGGAGTTTTATATCAGAGGAATTTATTTCAGAGAAAATACAGACATCAATAAGTTTTTGGATTTTTACAAATGGCTAAAGGCCGTTAATCGCAAAACGAAAGCATTTAATAACGATGCTTTAAACTATGCCATGTTTGAAATTCTGGCAGAATACAAAAGGAAAGGTATTGCAAAGACTAAGCTGATAAAGGCGATGCTTTCGTTTGGAATACCATATCTTGCAGCGGAAATCCCCGAGCGTAAAAAAAGAGCTCGAGCAGACGGACACAGGTGCATTGAAAGTGCTGAAAAAATAGGACTTAAGAAAACCGGTGGAACCTTGGAATTTCCGACTTTTTCAAAATAAAAAGTATAGGAGCCATAAGAATGCAACTATTTGAATACCCATACATCATCATAACCATATTGGTTTTATGCTTTATTGTTCTTATCACTATTGGTATTTATTTTGCCATAAGAGGAGCAAAAACTGCTGCCGGCAGTGAAGAAAAGGCGTTTATCAATATAAGTAAATTAGAAGCCAGCTTTGAAAAATCAGGGAAATTACGCGAAGACAGGTGTGTTTTCTATGCTAAAGTTTCCCTGGATAATTTCAGAAGTCTATATTCGGCACATCAAACCATGAATGTTTTTTCTGAAATAAAGGGAGTCTTGCTGGAAGCCTTTTCAAACAGTGATGACAGTAATATAGCTATATATGGAGAAAAAAACTTCGTTGTTCTTTCAAAATGGAATATCGAAACTGCACGCAAAAAAATCGAAAATTGTTTTGGTGAGCTAAGCAAATGTCTCTTAAAACACAGCGCACTGAATATTATTGACGTCAGAATCGGTGTATATTTTGCGTTTGGCACACAAGTGTCGTTTGATGATGCAATAGGCCGTGCCAAACAGGCATATTTGCTTGCGAAGAATGAAAATGTTCCATACGCTGAGTGGAATGTATCCGGCGGAAAGGAGCTTGAAAAAAAGATAAAAATAGAAAATAATATAGAAAAAGAAATTGATAACAATCGTTTCTTCCTTGAATATCAACCTGTTTTAGATGCAAAAACAAAGAAAATAATAGGTGCGGAAGTACTATCACGCCTAAATTCAGAAAGCGAGGGTGTATTAACCCCGGGTAGCTTTTTGTCTGCGGTGGACTCTGTTGGAATCAATGATAAATTTGATTATTATATTTTTGAAAAAAACTGCAAATGGATTTCAAACGATAAAAAACAAAGGGAACAATATAAATATACCATCAATTTTTCAAGATCAACATTGTGCGAACCACAGTTTGCGGAAAAGATAATAGCAATTGCACAAAAATATGATTTGAATTTTTCCTGTCTGGCGGTTGAGATATTAGAGGATAAAAACATAACCTTCGATGCAAGAAAGCAAATGATAGATAATCTGTCAGTTCTTAAAGCAAAAGGTATATCTATCTTGCTTGATGATTTTGGGAGCGGATATACAACCTTTGGAGATTTGCAAAACCTTGATATTTCTGTTGTGAAGATTGATAAAACGATAACACAGAATTCGGTTACAGATACAGGATTTATTATTTTGAAAAATATTATCCGTACTGCCGGGGACATTGGTTTTAAGACATTATGCGAAGGAATCGAAACAAAAGAGCAAGAAGAAGCGGTGATAAAAGCAGGCTGTGATCTCCTTCAGGGTTTTTACTATTACAGACCTATGCCGGTGGCTCAGCTTGAGAAGGTTTTTAATAACAATTCAGGAGGTGTTTAAATGCTGTCCGTAATTATTCCTGCATACAATGAGGAATTATCCGTAGAAAGAGCTTATTATACGATATCAGAGATTTTAGAAAAAGCTCAGATTGACAATGAAATTATTTTTATTGATGATGGTTCTACGGATACTACATATAAAAAAATAGAAAACTTGGCCGATAAAGAAAAAAATATATATGGACTGCATTTTTCAAGAAATTTCGGGAAAGAAGCAGCCATCTCGGCAGGGCTTGCAAGCGCCAAAGGCGATGCAGTTGTAGTAATTGATTGCGATCTTCAACATCCTCCTGAGAAAATTGTGGAAATGTATCATCTGTGGCAGGAAGGCTATGAAATTGTTGAGGGTATTAAAAAAACAAGAGGCAAAGAAAGCAAAATGCATGGTTTTGCTGCAAGAAAGTTTTAT
>JAZNJT010000046.1:0-12133 GCA_045578145.1 Acutalibacteraceae bacterium | reverse complement strand
TTCATCCGTTAAGGCAGAAATATGAAGAATAAGTTCTTTTTCCTCAGCTGAGTTTAAAAGTTTTAAATCTTCATATCCAACAATCCTTCGGCAAATACCTTCCGCCTCAAGATTTCTTAAAATACTGCAAATTCTGGCATACGCATACTGAACGTAATATACGGGATTTGAGTTTGATTCATTAACAGCTAAATCAAGGTCAAAGTCAAAGTGACTGTTAGGCTCTCTTAAGTTAAAGAAAAATCTTGCAGCATCAATCGGCACCTCATCAAGCAACGTTACTAGTGTAATAGCCTTGCCTGAACGTTTTGAGGCTTTAATTACCTCACCATCACGTACAAGACGTACCATCTGCATAAGCACAACATCAAGTCTTGAAGCATCAACTCCCAAAGCTGTTAATGCGGCTTTCAGACGCGGTACATAACCGTGGTGGTCAGCACCTAAAATGTCGATGGCCTTGTCAAATTTACGGGTTACAAGCTTATTATAGTGATAAGCAATATCTGGTACAACATAGGTTGGAACTCCGTTTGCGCGAACTAAAACAAAGTCCTTATCGCAACCAAAATCGGTAGCTTTAAACCAAAGCGCATTCTCTTCGGTATAGGTGTGACCGCTTTGTTTTAGAAGTTCAATAATGCGTGCTGTTTCGCCGTTATTATGCAGGGTGCTTTCCTTAAACCAAGTATCATATGAAATACGGTATTTACCCAAGTCGGTTTTAAGACCATCAATATTTTTTGGCAAAGCAAACTCAACCAAGGCACCTCTGCGTTCGGCCTCAGGCTTGTCCACAAAACTGTCGCCGTTTATCTCAGCAAAAGCTTTAGCATGCGCAATAATATCTTCACCGTGATAGGAATCCTCCGGCATTTCAATACCATCTTTAAATAACTGCAAATATCTTAAATCAAGTGATAAGCCGAATTTATTAATCTGATTACCTGCATCGTTAATATAAAATTCTCTTTCCGTATAATATCCCGATGCAGACAAAACAGCTGCCAGGCAGTCTCCCAAGGCACCGCCCCTTGCATTACCGATATGCATAGGACCTGTGGGATTGGCTGATACAAATTCTACAAGCACACGCTCGCCGTTACCGTAATTACTTTTACCGTAATCCGCGCCCTTTTTCAAAGTGTCGGAAACAATATCAGCATAATATTTATCTGCTAAAAACAGGTTTATAAAACCAGGTCCTGCTATTTCACATGATTTGATATAGGTATCTTTAAAATCACAGTTAGAAACTATAATTTCTGCAATCTGACGCGGTGCTTTTTTGAAAGCACGAGCCCAAACCATTGCAGCATTTACAGCGTAATCACCATGGTCTCGGTTAGCAGGCACTTCTATAGAAAAATCATTAAGCTCTGATTTTTCTAAAATATTTTCATCAATCGCCTTGTATACGGCATTTAAAATAGTGGTTTTAATTTGTTCCTTTGCTTTTGCTACTAATAATGACATTTAATTTACCTCTCTAACAGAAATATTAACTCGGTTTCGGCTAATCATTTTCATATCCGAATCAATTGTATAACTAAGTTTTATATTACCTCCGTTTTCGGTTAAATCATACTCTATTTTTTCCCCGAAAATGCTTATTACCAAATCACCGATAGGTGTATTATAAAAACAGGAATTGCGTTTCCCCTCTTCAATCAGCATTTTACTGTTTATTGAACCTTTACGCTCAAGAGTGACGGTATTATCCTTTTTAATAAAAATTCGAGTTTTAACATCAACTTTTTCTTCAAAAATCTGACCTTCGTTATACGAAATAAAAAACTCGCCGTCCTTAATTCCAAAACGTCCTTCAGAAGTAAATTCAACAGTATCGGTCGAATCGTCAATGCCCTGTGTGCCCTTAATATTAATCAAAACATCCTTTATCATAAACTGCTCAAATCCACCTGACTTACCTTTGCTTCGTCAATTTCCTCTCCTAACAAAATTGATGCTTGCGTTCTAAAAGAATCCGCCTTATCTGAAACATAAAAGCTATGAACACCAACATCTGTTTTGTTGTTTAACAAATTGTTTTCACATAAAAACTCTTTTACGGTTTGTGAGGTAGATGTGCCTGCATTTATAAGCGTCACATCCTCACCTAAAACTCGTTTAATAGCATTTTCAAGTATAGGATAATGAGTACAACCAAGAATCAAAGTATCGCAACCATTATCTTTAATTGACTTTAAATATCTATTAACAGTTTCAAAAACAACAACATCATTTTCGCTATACCAACCCTCTTCTACAAGAGGAACAAACAGTGAACAGCTTTGTGTTATAACTTGTGCCGTAGGCATAATAGCTTTAATCTGTTTTTCGTGTTCACCGCTTTTAACAGTAGCCGCCGTGCCGATAACACCGATTTTGCCGTTTTTAGTAGCCTTTACAGCAGAACGTGCAGCGTGTGAAACAACTTCAAAATAAGGGACGGGTAACAACGAAGCCGTATCCGAAGCAACAGAAGAAACTGTACCACAGGCAGCAATAATTAATTTTACATTTTTATTTATAAGAAAGTTTTCGTCTTGTAAAGCATATTTACGAATGGTTTCACGGCTACGTGTGCCATAAGGTACACGTCCTGTATCACCAAAATATACTATATCCTCATTTGGCAAAAAACGGCATAGTTCTCTAACCACGGTAAGACCGCCAAGACCTGAATCAAAAACGCCTATTGCACGACTGTCACTCACAGAATACACCTCACGCATTTTATTCATTATATAATACCATATTTATTAACTTTTATCAATAGATAAACCTAAAAAAATGCAAAAAAACTGCCGTAAAAACGGCAGTTTAAAGATTAAATATTTGTCTTTCGGAAAATAAACTTTGTAATCTCGGTTAAAGGGATTATAACTAAAGAAAGCAAGAAAGCTACTATAAACTGATTAAACTTTAATATCGCAAGACCAAATGCAGCTCCCGCAGGAGTGAAAATTAAGAACAGCATTACAAAAAGCGTAACTATAACTGCATAATTCATCAAACGATTTGAGAATAAATTCTTTTTGAAGATACTGCCTTCTAACTTGTTGTTAAGACAATGGAATATTTGCGAAATACCAAGTGTTGTAAAAGCCATTGTAACAGCTGTTACAGAATCTCCAAAGTCGAAACCTAAAGAATAGGAAATTAAAGTAACAACAGTAATTATAACACTCTGCACTGAAATAGAAATTACAGCTTTTAAATCAAATATTTTACCGAATGATGATAACGGTTTTTTTTGCATACATATGTCCTCAGCACTTTCCATACTGAGAGAAATTGCGGGCGCGCAATCAGTAAGAAGATTAATCCATAAAAGACAAACTGCCGTTACAGGCATTGTACCGAAAATTAACAAGCCTATAAATACAGTTAAAATCTCTGCAATATTACAACTGAACAAATAATAAACCGATTTTCTAATATTGCTGAATAAACCGCGGCTCTCCTTAATGGCATTCACAATTGAAGCGAAACGATTGTTAGAAATAATTATATCTGCATTTCCCTTTGCTGCGTCAGCACCAAATTTTCCTATAGCGCAGCCGACATCAGCAAGAGATAAGGCATCGGCATCTTCAACACTGTCACCAGTTATAGTAACTATTTTTTTATTCTGTTTCCAAATTTTCACGAGACGTAGCTTATCATTAGAGGAAACACGAGCAAATACTGAATATTTATCTATTTCACGCGCCAATTCTTCATCAGACATTTCATTTAGTTCAGCGCCAGTAATACTAAGGTCTCCATCTTTTAAAATTCCGATTCTTCGCGCAATAGCCCTAGCAGTATTTAAGCTGTCACCCGTAATCATAACAGTTTTAATGCCTGCCCTATCACAAACCTCTATTTCCTCTATTACACCTTCACGCGGCGGATCACTAAGCGACAACAATCCTACAAATGTAAGATTATTCTCTATATCCTGTGAATTCGGATTTGCGGGAATCTCGCCAAGCGGACGCATAGCAATACAAACATTTCTGTAAGCCTCATCAGCAAGTTTAGAATTTAGCTCTAAAATAGCATTTGCATCACAGTTGATACAATTAGGCAAAACTGTCTCGGGTGCACCCTTTATAATAGCTACAGGTCGCTCATTAATCATTGTAATAACAGTCATTGTCTTACGGTCTATATCAAACGGTATCTCCGTAATATGCGGAAATAAAGCATTAATATCAACCAAAGACATTGAATTAAAAGCCAAGCAAGCATTTTCTATTGCTTTTTCGGTCGAGTCATTATTAAGCGTTGAGCAAGCGGTAGCAAGCTTTAGAATTAATGCTGAGTTTTCATCAATACTATCGTTTTCTAGGTCACAAATTTTATTACCGTCAAAAATTTTACTGAGTTGCATTTTGTTACGTGTAAAAACACCCGTTTTATCGCAGCAAAGAATATCTGTTTTACCGAGTAATTCGGCAGCAGAAGCATCTTTAACAATGATTTTATCCTTTAATATTCTGTGCATACCTATTGCAATTACAATAGTGGTAATAGCAGGCAAACCCTCAGGAATAGCTGCAACAGCAAGCGCTACAGAATTCATTAGCGTTTTAAGTGTCATACTTGCAAAATTATCGGCAGAAAAATTTTGTATCATTCCAATAATGAATGTGAAAATACAAATTACAAAAATCACCGAATTTACAATTTTTCCTATATTGCTAAGCGAATTTTCAAGTGGTAATTTGTCTTCACTTGTCTGCTGTAAAATTGCAGAGGTTCTGCCGTTTTCGGTGTTAAGACCTGTTGCCACTACAACAACCTTTGCTGTACCATGAGCTACATTTGTGCCGCCAAACACCATATTACTGCGGTTTTCAATCACAGTAATTTCTTCAAGAATTGCATCCTCATTTTTATCAACAGGCACTTCCACACCCGTTAATGCTACCTCATTACAACGAAACTCATTGCTTTCAATGATTCTCGC
Organism: Acutalibacteraceae bacterium; assembly: GCA_045578145.1. GTDB lineage: Bacteria > Bacillota > Clostridia > Oscillospirales > Acutalibacteraceae > UBA737. Next base: position 7,170 of record JAZNJT010000046.1, on the reverse strand, counting down.
ATCCGCAGGGATAAAATCACCCTCAGAAAGCATAATTACATCACCAGGTACTAACTCGGCAGAATTAATTGATTTTAAAATTCCGTCACGCAATACCGAAACCGAAGGATTCGTAATCTTCTTTAAATTATCAAGTGTATTATCGCAGGAATAAATATAGTAAGCACTAATTATAGCATTTATAATTACAATAGCGATAATTAAGAGAGGTGAATATGAATTAACCTCTTCATAAACCAAAGAAACCAAAAAGGATACCAAAGAAATAATTATTAAAGAAATTACCGTTTTATTATTAAGTTGAGAAAGAAAACGTTTTAAGAACGTTGGTTTTTCAATTTTTGAAATAACATTATGCCCGTATTTTTCAACTCTTAATTCAACTTCGCCGTTTGAAAGACCTTTTTTATGGTCAACAACAAGCTCATTGCATACTTCGTCACCGGAAGAACTGTGCCAAATCATTTAAATTCCCCTTTCCCCAAGACTTAAATAATAATCCTTCATCTGTTTTGCATCAATAGCCTGAGTACCCGCAGATTCACAAATAAAAACAGGATTTAAGCCGTATTTATAGGTAAGTTCCATCACAGGCTCAAAGTCTGGTCCGTATATCATATCTTCAAAGGTCAGATGGCGCTTTTCCCCACCAGTTGTATATTCGATTTTTGAAAAATGAGAATGAAAGTTTTTAAGGCGCTCAGTGCCTAATGCATTTCGTATGGCAGAAAAAATTTTCTCATAATCTTCTTTGGTTTTAAGAATACCCAAATCCCTCGCATTAAGATGGCCGAAATCAATACAAGGTATAAGCCGTTCATCTAATTTACAAAGCTCCATCACCTCTTCTAAGGTGCCAAGCTGATTAACCTTGCCCATAGTTTCAGGGCAAATATGAATATCACCGAGGCCTTCATTATCCAAAGCATTTAATGCTAATTTCATAGTATCAAGTGCTAATTCCAAAGCCTGTCCCCGTGAAATTTTACCGCAAGAGCCTGTGTGAACAATAATTCTGTTTCCGCCCATAGCTTTAACTGCTTTTGCAGAGGCTAATATATAATTAACAGAATTAAGACGCTTTTCCTCCTCAACAGAAGACATTGAAATATAATAAGGTGCGTGAAGCGAAAGTTTAACATTTTTTTCTTTGGCTAACATACCTAATTGCTTAGCCTTTTCTTCACCTATATTAACACCTCTGCCACACTGGTATTCAAAGCAATCAAGTCCCATTTTTTCAATAAATTCAGGCACTTGTAGGCTTGTTTTATATCCCATAGCGGTAAAACTATCAGAAGTACCGGCAGGACCGAATAATGCAGACATTCTTATTCCTCCGTATTTTTTATTTTATAAAGTTTAAATACTATTCTTTCAACCCACCTTTTAAATCTGAAACCATAGGTGGTTTCAAGTTTAATAGGTGTTAAAAGAATGGTGCGAAGACCAACTAAATTACCGCCTAATATATCGGTGAAAATCTGATCGCCTACAATAGCGGTATTTTTAAAATTAAGTCCATACTTTTTCTTAGCCCTTAAGAATCCGTTTGGCAACGGCTTTAAACCAAGGCTGATATATTCAAGATTAATTTTTTCTGCGAAGGGCTTAACCCTTGCCTCTTTAGAATTTGAAAGAACTGTTAAAAAAATACCGTTTTGCTTCATATTTTCTAACCATTCCGGTAAACCATCGGTTAAAATCTGGCCGTGATGGGTAGATAGAGTATTATCTACATCTAAAATTAATGAATTGATATTGTATTTATTTAAAATTTGAGGTGTAATATCTATTACACGCTCTAATTTTATTTCAGGTTTAAGTAACATAATTTTTAACTCCAATAAAAAAAGCGGTTTATTAAACCGCTTTTAATACATTATTAGCGGAACTTTCTTTTACGAGCAGCTTCCGACTTCTTTTTACGCTTTACAGAGGGCTTTTCATAGTGCTCTCTTTTGCGAACTTCTTGAATAACACCGTCTTTAGCAGTCTGTCTTTTAAAACGACGCAAAGCATTATCAAGCGATTCATTTTCTTTAATTCTAACCTGACTCATTATAATTCCCTCCCTTGTGCAAAATAGCAGGGGTCTTAATGTGGGGTGAAATCCCCAAAAGGATATTTATCCTCTTAAAGCGATAACATTGCAAACAATAGCAAGAACAAAGAAGATTATTGCAACATACTTTGTCCAACGGCTTAAAAAAGCATCAAATGTTCTTGCCTTATTCTTTGAAAGAAAAGTATCTGCTCCGCCGGAGATGGCGCCATTAATACCTGCGCGACGACCTGGTTGTAAAATGATAGCAACAATAATTATAAGCGAAACGATTATAACTAAAATACCAAGTATAATTTCAATTGCGTTCACCAGTTACACCTCCATAATAATTTGAAAAATAATGTTATAGCAATAACTTTAATTATAATATCATATATTTTTTAAATTTGCAACAATTATTTTTATAAAATTTGATTATTTTACAACGATATTAACTAATTTTTTAGGAACATAGAGTTCCTTAATGATACTTTTGCCTGAAATTTCTGCAATAATAGCATCCTCACCCTTTGCAAGTGCAATGGCATCAGGTGCTGAAATATTAGCATCAACATTAAGACGCGCTCTGATTTTACCGTTAATCTGAACAACAATTTCAACGGTAGCATCAACACACTTAGCCTCATCAAAGGTAGGCCACTCAGTTTCATTAAGCATACCACCAAAGTCTGCCATTGTCCAAAGTTCCTCAGTAATGTGAGGTGCAAAAGGATTAAGAAGAATTATGAATGTTTTAAATTCATCTCTTGTTATTTCACCAGTTGCCTGAATAGTATTATAAAGTGACATAAGAGCCGCTATAGCAGTGTTCATCTTGAGTCCTTCAATATCCTCTGTCACCTTTTTAATGGTTCGGTGGAATTCGGTTTCTAACTCCTTGCGGTAGCCATTACCGTCAGTAAGTATATCATATAATCCCCAAACCTTATCTAAGAAACGCTTACTGCCCTTAATTGAAGACTGGTTCCAAGGCGCTGCTTTTTCAAAGTCACCAATAAACATTTCATAAATGCGCATTGTATCAGCGCCGTAATTATTTATTATCTCATCAGGGTTAACCACATTGCCGCGGGACTTCGACATCTTTTCGCCGTTTTCACCGAGAATCATACCATGGCTTGTTCGCTTTGCATAAGGCTCCGCAGTAGGCACTACACCGATATCATAAAGGAACTTATGCCAGAAACGGCTATACAAAAGATGAAGTGTAGTATGCTCCATACCACCATTATACCAATCAATAGGACCCCAGTATTTGAGAGCCTCTTTTGAAGCTAATTCCTTATCGTTATGTGGGTCGCAATAACGTAAGAAATACCAAGAAGATCCTGCCCACTGAGGCATTGTGTCGGTTTCGCGCTTAGCAGGTCCGTGACAATGCGGACAGGTGGTATTTACCCAATCAGTCATTTTAGCAAGCGGTGATTCACCGTTATCTGTAGGCTCATAAGAGTCAACATTTGGAAGCATTAAAGGCAATTCGCTCTCATCAAGCGGCACATATCCACATTTTTCACAATATACCATAGGTATTGGCTCACCCCAATATCTCTGACGTGAGAACACCCAATCGCGAAGCTTATAGTTTGTTTTAACAAAACCTAAGTCCTTTTCTGTCAGCCATTCTTGTATTCTCTTTTTAGCATCTTCAACCGAAAGACCGTTGAGGAAATCTGAGTTTACAAGCACACCGTCATTACAATCGGTATATGCGGCTTTTTGAACATCTTCGCCACCCTTAACTACCTCAATAATAGGAAGACCGAACTTTTTAGCAAAATCCCAGTCACGAGTATCATGAGCAGGAACCGCCATAATAGCTCCTGTGCCGTAAGAAATAAGTACATAATCCGAAATAAAAATTGGAATTTCGGTATTATTTACAGGATTAATAGCTGTAACACCTGAAAGTTTAACACCAGATTTATCTTTAGAAAGTTCTGTGCGCTCAAAATCTGATTTCTTTGCAGCCTCCGCCTTATAAGCCAAAACCTCATCATAATTCACAATTTTTTCAGCCCATTTTTCAAGTAAAGGATGTTCGGGCGACATCACCATATAAGTAGCACCAAAAAGTGTATCAGCGCGGGTGGTAAATATTTCAAATGTGTCGCCAAGATTAGTTGAAAAAGTGACCTGTGTACCGTAAGATCTACCTATCCAGTTTCTCTGCTGTGTCTTTACTCTGTCAATAAAGTCAACATCTTCAAGACCGTCTAAAAGTTTCTCTGCATAATCTGTAATCTTAAGCATCCACTGGCTTTTTTCTTTCTGCACAACCTCGCTACCGCAGCGCTCACAAACACCGTTTACAACCTCTTCATTTGCAAGTACGCATTTGCATGATGTACACCAGTTAACAGCCATTTTACTTTTGTAAGCCAAGCCTTTTTTGAAAAGCTGTAAGAATATCCACTGAGTCCATTTATAATATGATGGGTCGGTGGTATTAATTTCTCTGTTCCAGTCAAAAGAAAAGCCTAAAGACTTCAACTGTCTTTTAAAGTTTGCAATATTGTTTTCAGTAACAATAGATGGATGAATATGATTCTTAATAGCAAAGTTCTCGGTAGGAAGTCCAAACGCGTCCCACCCCATAGGATACAGAACATTATATCCCTGTAAACGCTTTTTACGGCAAACTATATCAATTGCCGTATAACTACGCGGATGACCTACGTGAAGACCTTGACCTGACGGATAAGGAAATTCAACAAGTCCGTAGAACTTAGGCAAAGAATAGTCATTCTTTGCAGCAAAGGTATCGTTATCATCCCAAATTTTTTGCCACTTTTTTTCAATGGCGCTGTAATCGTAATTTATCATTTTTTCAATCCTCCTGAGTATTATCAAGAATTTCATTCATATCTAAAAGCTCGCCGTCGCTCCACATTTTATCAAGTCCATAAAACTCGCGTTGATCACGTAAGAATATATGAACAATAACTGAGCCGTAATCAAGGGCTATCCAACCTGTTGCCTTGCCTTCAATATGATGCGGGCGAAGACCTGCTTCTTCAAGCTTATCCTCCACCTCGTCACAAAGAGCGCGCACCTGTGTAGAGGAGGTTGCACTGCATATAAGAAAATATTCACTAAGCACAGTAAGGTCTGCAATTTTTATTGCAGAAATTTCTTTTGCCTTTTTTTCGTTTAATGCGTTTGCCGCAATTTTAATTATTTCTAAACTTTCCATTATTTGCCTCCTAAAACTGCTTGGTTGTAAGCGCCAACAGTATCTATATGAACTGCCTTTTCCACATTCACTAAATCTGTGATAGAAAATTTTAAAGCATAAATAAATGCGTCTTGGAGCGAAATATCAACGAGGCGCCTTATTTCATCTACATCCTCATAATCGCGATCTCTCGATGTAAAATCAGCAAGATAAAGAATTTTAGATGTAAGCGACATATCTGACTTAGCAGTAGTATGATACCTTACAGCATCAAGAATTTCCTCATCATTTATACCTAAAATATATTTAATATATGCTTCACCTGAAATTGCGTGCCATAGTTTTTTTGCATTTTTTTCAGTACAATTAAGGATTATACCAAAGGTTTCAAAAATTTTCAAGTGTTCGCTATCGGTTGTATTCTTTGTTATATCATGTAAAAGACCTGCAAGATAGCATTTCTCTTTATCGCCGCCGTATTTCTCGGCTAATCGCATTGCTTCGTCAGCAACACAAAGCGAATGAAAATAGCGTTGTTCATTTAGCATTTCTTTCAGAATCTTTTTATAACCCTCATAATTATCGTTTATCAATATAAATTCCCTTTTCTGTTAAATATTCAAAAATTTCAATCGGCAAAAGCAATTTTGCCTTCTTAAAATCATTTCTTATTTCGGTTGAAGAAACAGTAGGTATTATCTCATTCATTACAGTTATATTCATACCCATTTTTGTAAAGCGGTCTATACAAGCAAAAAACTCATTTTCATCAGTGTCAGTTCTTTTGAATACTGTAAAAGAAACCTCTTTCATTAACTTCTCATATTTATACCATTTGTCGAAAAAGACCAGCATATCCCCACCGCACACAAAGGTAAATTCTGTATCGGGATAATTTTGTTTTAAAAGCATTACAGTGTCATAAGAGTAGCTTTTACCGCTTCTTTCAAACTCGATAAGGCAAAGCTCTGCCTTAGAAAAATCTTTTGCGGCAATCTCACACATTTTAATTCGAACACTGTCTTCAGCCAAAAAATCACATGCTTTATGTGGTGGAATTTTATCAGGCATAATTAAAATCTTTTCAATATTTTTGTCATTTTGTAAAGCTCTAAGCATTTCATAATGACCAATATGAAAAGGATTGAATGTGCCACCGAAAATCGCAGTTAATGGCATTATTTCACCAGCTTAATTGTTTTATTATTCTTAGATTCCTTATAAAGTATAAAACGTGAACCAATAACCTGTACCACGTCACTCTCAGTTTCTTTAGCTACTGTATCAGCAGTTTCTTTGACAGAGGTTGGACATGTTTCGAGTATACGAAGCTTTATAAGCTCTCTTGCCTCTAAAGCGTCTTTTACCTGTTTAATTGTATTTTCATTGATACCAATTTTACCGATTTGCAAAATGGTTTCCATATCGTTAGCCATTGCACGAAGCTGTGCACGTTGTCTGCTATTAAGCATTAATTTACACCTCAATATATTTTTTAAGTTCTTCTTTAAATAATCTTAAAGCTTTACCTCTGTGGCTTATGCTATCCTTTTCCTCCGCCGATAAATGACCAAAGCAACCCTTTTCACTAATAAATAACGGGTCATAACCAAAGCCGCAGTTACCCGATTCCTCAAAAGCAATATGTCCATGACATTCACCGCGGACTGTAAATTCTCTGCCGTCGGGGAAAACACAGGCAATAGCCGCCACATAATAGGCAGTGCGCTTCTCCATAGGAACTCCCTCAAGCTCTTTTAAAATCTTTTTGTTATTAAGGTCGTCGTTACCGTGACCTCCCGAGTATCTGGCAGAATAAATGCCGGGAGCTCCGTTTAAATAGTCAACACATATTCCCGAATCATCGGCAACGCTTATATATCCCGTTTCTTTTAAACCTGCTTTTGCCTTTATTAACGCGTTA
>JAZNJT010000045.1:0-35319 GCA_045578145.1 Acutalibacteraceae bacterium | reverse complement strand
CTTCTTCTTTAATTTCGCCTTGTAGCGCCAACATTTGAGGCAGAGAGTGGTCGAGGGTTTTATATATAAGTTTACCATCCTCAAAAAAGTAAAGTCTGGAATCACCAATATGCCCTACATACGCTGTGTTTTCGTTTATGGCTAAAGCAACTGCTGTTGTGCACATTTGATTTTTTATATTCAGCTTGTTTTTTTCTTCCAACAAAGTGCTTTGTGCATAATCAAATGTTTTAGGTAAAAACAATTCGTCAATTTTAGAATTTTCAAAGCATTTTTTAAAGCATTCGGCAACTAATTTTGATGCCGTATCACCCATACCTTGACCACCAAGTCCATCACAAACGACAAAGCCATAAGCACCATCTTTTTCAATGGTGCTTATAGTATCTTCATTAACTTTTCGTGAACCTATATTTGAAATCAAAGCATAATCAAGCATTAAAAAAACCTCATTTTGTTTGAGCCAATGAAGAACTTCGTATATTATTGAACTTCATTTATCATACGCCAGTAATAGATGTCTTTTTCATAATAATCCATGCCGGCATCTTGGAAAATTGCACTACAGGAAACACCATTCCCAGTAAATCCAGCATCAAGCACATTATAGAAATAAACAATTTCACCATTTTCTAAATCAATATACTCGTTTGTTTTACTTAGTGAATTAAAGCCCTCATACCTTTGTATATTCCAGATAAAAGCTGATTCATCCGGTTGATACTTAGGAACTAATTTAGGCTTAGAAATTTCGCTCCACGAAGAAACTTGCCAACTACCATCATCATATTTAATGCAATCAAGCGTAACATACGCGGTCATTTTCAGATCGTTACCTTCTAATTCGATAGTACAATCAGCAGTTTTTAAATTATCGTTTGTTGTTTGCCTATCGATAGTAAGTTTTTTAACTTCAAGAGTGTTTAACACTTTTTCGCCTGCGTTATCAATACAATAACAGGTTGTTAAATCTTCCGGTAGTGTCTCCGCAAGGCTTTTCTCTAACCCAGAAGAAAATAGACTTCCGCCACTTGAAGAACTGCTATCATCGTTAATAACATTCCAACCTATAATACAAATAACAATTATTATTGCGATTGTTATAAAACTTTTTCCCTTCATCCGAACTCACCTCTTGTCCTTATCAACTAATTTTAGGAACAGTATTCCTAAAAATCCATACGCTGAACTATATAATATCAGCACCAGCCAGTTCATCATAACGTGGGATGCTGAAGCGTCATAATCCATATCGTATTTTTGAGTAATACCAAGCTGTTTCCAACTTGTGATACTTTCATCGGATTTTCTTGCTTCATTTAGCTTTTCTAATGTATCTACAGTAGGTATTTCATTCAGATCTGCCGATGAACAAATTGCGGTAAGTCCCCATTTGCTGATCGTAAGTTCTTTAATGGGGGCTGCCTTTTCGGGTAGAGAAAACATCATACCCGACATAACGAGCTGAACAATAAGAACGAAAGGCATCACCGTCATTGCTGCATTTTCGGTTTTAACAATGCAGGATACTAACACACCAAGTGCATCAGCACAAAAGATTATTAAGGTGAATGAAACAAAGAACTCAAAACCTGTCCAGCCAAACATTACACCGTGGGATGGGAAATCGCGGAAGATATCAAACACAACGGTCAAAATGACTGCCTCTGCCGCACACAGCGCAAAATCAAATATTAAACGCGCAATAACATAAGAAGAAATATGTAGACCTGTTCTATGCTCACGCTTAATAATGGCTCGTTCACGGCATATTAACTGAATGGAATTAAAAAGTCCTGTCCATATACAACCGCATATCATTGCGAACACGCCTGTTTTTGTGCTTTCATTAACTGAAAAAGTGTTATCACCGATAACCCATGCAAGAATCACCGAAATAATCAAGGTGCTGATTAGGTTTTTCCAACCCTTTTCGTTTATAAAAGAACGAAAACACTTGCCAACATAGATTTTAATTTGACCGATTCTACCAACTCTGGATTCGCTCATTTATAATGCACCTCCTTGCAGTGATTGATATTTTTCAATAAAGTAATCAGATAAGCCTTCACCGTTTTCATCAGAGCGGTTGATTTTCTTGACGATTTCACGGAATGAGCTTACACCAAAGAAATCGAAAGCCTCCCTAACACCGCCGAAGAAAGCGAGATGTCCGCAGTTATCTTTGGTACTTTTTGCAAGAACAATTACTTTATCAAATAAGTCTGCGGCTCTTTCAGGGCTATGGGTTATTACCATAATGATTTTGCCAAGATCGGCAATTTCACGCAGAGTTTCCATAAGACCTCTGCCCATAACATCGTCAATACCCGAATCAGGCTCATCCAAGAAGAAAAGGCTTGGATCGGCTATAAATTCCACTGCGATGCTAAGGCGTTTCTTTTGTCCGCCGGAAAGTTTTGATACAAGAGAATCTTTTTCACGGGATAAGCCAAAACGATTGAGCACTGAAAGGATTTTTTCTACTCTCTTTTCTTCGCTAATACTCTTAGGCAGTTTCATTTCAGCAGCATTTGCCAGTGTATCGTAAACTGTGTCACTCATTCTAAGCAGATCCTGCTGAGGAACAAAACCGATTTCATACTTCATACGCTCGTATTCTTCATAGATATCGGTATCGTTATAAACGATTTTTCCCTCGGCTTTTTCGTAGCCCATAACGGCATTTATAAAGGTTGTTTTACCTGCACCCGAACCGCCTAAAATCAGCACCATTTCGCCATTTGCGATAGAAATATTGATATTTTGTAAAAGCATAAGCTTTTTAAAACGCTGAACAACACTACGCTCAACAATATCTATTACAAGATCAGGCGAATTGCTTATTTAAGAACTGCGGACAAGTTGCTGTGCTGTCGGCTTAGCAACAATAGGTGCAGGAGCCTTAACGGTTTCTTTTGTGGGAATATTGCTTGAAATACCTTCGCCTGCATACACGATCTTGTTGCCGTAATAGATGAATACTGTATTTACAATACGTACAACATCATACAATTCTAAATATTTAGGCGAAGAAATACGCTTACCGTTCAGATATACGCCATTGGTGCTTTTATGGTCAATAATTGCCCAGCCGTTTTGAGTATTAAAGAAAGAGGCATGACGAGCGGATATCATTTCATTTTCAAACTTTAATCCGTCTTCAATCAATCTGCCGATTTTAAGCTCTGCAATATTTTCCGTAAGGGCTATTTCATTAGCCTTGCTATAATTAAACCCTGCAAGAGAAAAAACGCAAAAAACCGAATCAGGATGACATTCACCGTCTTCACGGATATCGAAAGCGATAACATCGCCTTCATTAAGTTCGCAAACGGTTTTTCCTGTTTCAACGCCGTAAAGCGTATTGTTGATGTATGTGCCATTTGTGCTATCAAGATCACGATAATAAAATTTACCGTTTGCTATAAAAATTTCACCGTGGTTTCTTGAAACAATAGGAGAATCAATTTGTAATTCGCAGTTGCTACCCAAAACAGTTCTGCCGATATAAATATGTTCTTTAATTTGAGCAGAATAAGGGCTATTATTACAACCCACGATTGTAATGGTAGCGGCGTCAACATTATTGTTTTCGGTATATAATACAGTCTTATTCATCGGTTTCCTCCTGTACTGAGGAGTCGTAATTTGTTCTGTATCCCAAGTCATCCATAGCCGCTCTCTGACGCGGAGGAATATCATAAACTCGGATATCATCTATCTTTAATGTTTTAGCCATAGCCCAATCTATCTTATCTGTGTAACTAATACTTAAAATTGAGCCACCCAACAAAGAATCAGACGAATATTTTTCACCGGTTATAGCGCTTGTTCTTTTGCTTGACAAATTCAAACCGTCTATTTTAATAACCGGATTACCTACTGCTAAAACGCGATTCAAATTTGCCATACCGCTAAGTACTGAAAGATCGCTAATGCGATTATACTTTATAGACAGGCGTTCCAAATTTGTACAGGCAGTTAACGGCGAAATATCCTCTATTAAGTTGTTGTCCAACCAAATGCTATCGCTATTTTTGAAATTTGAGAGCGGAGTCAAATCTGCAATCTTATTATTTGACAAATAAATCACAGGTTTTGAATCGATAAATTTCTGATTTTCCGCTAACGGAGATATGTCTGCAATTTGGTTATTTCTAAGATCTAAGTTCGATAAATTGTCTATAGTAGCAATTGCTGAAATATCAGTAATTTGGTTTCCACTAAGATTAAGTGTGGAAATATTAAAACAATCTTTCAAAGCAGAAATATTGACTATATTATTATTTTTAAATTCCAGTGTGCGAAGTCCGTCGTTGGCTTCAAAAACACTAATATCAGAAATTTTGTTATTAGAAAGGAAAATGAACTCTGCTTTTGTTCCTTTAAGGCAAGAAATATCGCTGATCTGATTATCGGTTGCCTTTAGTTCGAAATTAGTAACTGCTATGGGTGAAATGTCAGTGATTTTATTGCTGTTGACATTTACTGCTGAAAGGGGCTTAGTGTTAAGAGGAGAAATATCTGTAATACTATTACCGGACAATTCAACTTTGTTAAGAGCAATATTTTCTCTTAAAAATTCAATGTTGGTAAGGCCATTATTATTGCAATAGAACTCAATTAAGCCCATCGGAACTTTAATTGTGGTTTCATCCAAATTCTCAAGATTGTTCATATAGAACACTTCAAGCTTGGATAAATCCTTTACAACCGAAACATCCTTAACCTTAGATTCAGAGAAAGAAAGGTGTGTGAGTTCAGTTAATTTGGAAAGGCAAGAAATATCCTCAACGCCTGTAAGTTCCAAATTCAAGAATGTTAAATTTGATAAATTTGAAAGAGGAGTAATATCCTTAATATCGGTATTGCCAACCAAACTTAATTTCTCAAGACCGGTCATAGTTCCTATAACCTTTACGTCATTATCATCTAAGAAACAAGCTTGAATTGATAGCTCTTTAAGATTTTTGAGTTGTGATAACTTTTCGATATCACCATCGGTTAGCAGGTCTGCCGTAATTTCTACTGTTTCAGCATTTTTCTTGATTTTTTCATCTCCAATAGAAATGCTACTCATAGTTACAAATACGGTGTAAAGAACAAAACAAACAATAATAGCAGTAAACGCACTTCCGTAAACTTTAAAGAATTTGTTTCTAACCTTTTTCTCTAAACGAGGATAGTAGAAATATCCTAAATACAGAGCGGGACCAGCAAACAATACCGCAAAGGCCATAAATGCTTCGCCGTCACCGTTTCGTGCTAAATCAGATCCGAAAGCAACGAAACCAATAAATGCCAATACCAACGCAACTACAGTCAGCACAATACTTGTGATTAGTGCGATTTTATTTGGTTTTAGATTTGTCTTGTCAACGCGGGGATAATAGAAATATCCGCAGCCAATTGCTATAGCGGCAAAAATTACAATTTCAATAATATACTTAACATAGTCGCCTGTCTGCAAGGTGGGATCCGCCATATCACTGATCATAAAGGAAACGTTAAATAATGCAATGAGTCCGGCAACGATAGAGCCAATCAATCCCCATATTTTCGGAGATTTTTTATTATTTGTTTGTTGCGTTGTTTGTGGAATTGGATTAGAAATAGGTGTTTCAGATTTCTCTTCAACAGGTTGTTTAATATTTTCAGAAAAACTTGATTTAACCGGAGAGGATTTTTTGTTTATAGTCTTTTCTACAACAGTGTTTTGTACAGACTTTCTCGATATTGTTTTTTCAACAGGTTCAGTCTGGCTATTAACTGTATTTTTCCCATTTAAAACATCGTTACATGCTTGTTGAAGCTCTTCAATAGTTTGATATCTATCTTTTTGATAAATAGACATACCCTTTAAAATAACTGCTGATTGCTCGGGAGTTATCTGCTCATTAAGTTCAGAGGGGAATACAACCTCGTCAGAAAACAATCTATTCATTGCATCATCAGGGGTTACACCGGTAACCATTTTATAAAGAGTAGCACTCAAAGCATAAACATCCGTCCAAGAGCCTTGATTGCCTTTACTACGGTATTGCTCTTCGGGCGCGAATCCTGGCTTCAGCAAAACAGAAAGACTTTTTTCATCTGCACCGCTGACATTTCTTGCAGCACCGAAATCCAACAATTTAACGGTTCTATTATTCAAAATCATAATGTTTGCAGGGCTTATATCTCTATGTATTAAGCCTTGATTATGTATTTTAGAAAGAGAACTCATAATTGGAGAAAGCATAGATATTGCTAAACCAAACGACATTTTACCGTTCTGGGCAATAAAATCCTTAAGGTCGATTCCTTCCAAATATTCCATAACGATATAAGCCGTATTGTTTTCCTCAAAGAAATCACGAACAGATACAATGCTTTGCTCGTTTGAAAATTTAGCGAGTGTACGTGCTTCACTTAAAAAGCCTTGCTTTCCTTTTTCAAAATTCGCCTGTGTGTCTCCCACAAGGGCACTAATTTCCATAGAGCTTGTGTTGTTTCTGTTAACAACACCGGAAGGAAAATACTCCTTGATTGCAACCTTCATATCAAGATTGGTATCTCGACCGATGTAAGTAATACCAAATCCGCCTTCACCTAAAACAGCACCAACAAGATATCTTCCGTTAAGAAGGCTACCCGGTTTTAGATGATGAATAGCAGAAACATAATCTTGCTGATTTTTATTGCAATGTTCACAAACTGAATTATCAGTTTTACTCATACAAAAAACGCAATATTCCATTTTGTCCTCTCCTTCAATATTAAATAGTTGAATGTAATTCTTTGCGAGAAATCCATTGTGCACCGGTAGGTTTTATAACAAGAACATCTATCGGACCGCCAACAGTTTTTACTCTGCGTTGAAATTTCATTGCATCTATTGTTGTTTTAATTGCATATTGTGCAAAATCAATACTGTCTTGTAATGTGAAAAATCCCCAAAGTATAGGGTGTCCGGCATGAAGCGTATAATTTTCTTTTCCATCGGGTTGTTCGTTGCGCAAATATACGTCAGAGATTAAGCGACTAAGTATATCCGTTTCGCCACCCCATAACGCACCCGAATGGAATGTGTCTATAATTTCTGGTTCGGTACAATTGGTATTAACCCTGTATATTTGTTGAGCAAAGTTTCCGTCCTTTTGTTCATAACCGGCAATAACAAACTCAATATTATCTTGGGGTGCGAGATTTAAGAAGTGATCTCTTATTTTTAACGCTAATTCGGATACAGAAAGATCATTGTTCTTTAATAAAAATTCTTCAATCATTCCTGTGATAGGTTTGCCATGTATAGAAGAACATCCACAAGTAGACACGCCAATACCATTTGGGCTCAAAAAAGTTTTATATGCATTATCTGTAAAATGAACGCCATTTTGTCTAACAACTAATGGTGGCATATTTTTATCAGGCGGAGGTAAAGTTTCAGTATGACTATATGTTGAACGGCTATCACTTGCCATAACAATTCCTTCGCTGCAATATACTGTAATAATTAATGACATATTTTGACCTCCTCACATAATATACTAATTTTTATTATACTATTTAACATTTAAATATGCAAGATTAAATCGAAATATATACATTATGTAGTATGATTGTATTTTCAAACAAATTATACGATTATCATCTGGACTTGTGAAAGGTGTTGTGGTATGTATTTGTGTTGCAAAAGGAGGTGCAATGCAAATGACAACACTCGAAGATATATACTACGGTAACATCAGTCCGCACGAAAGGTATATCAAGCGAGGAACGAGAGTGGATAAGCTCGTCAAGCTGATATGCAAAAACGAGGAAGAACTAAATTCGGGACTCACAGAGAAACAGAAAGAAACCTTTGAAAAGTTCAAGGACTGCACAAGTGAACTGTCCTGCATTACCGAGCGTGAAGCGTTCAGTTCGGGATTTATCCTTGCCACTCGCATAATGGTGGAAGTGATGCAAGGCTTGGAGGAGGTAGAGGATATATGAAAAAGATAATAATCCTTCTTCTCTGCGGTAGAGTAGTGTCGCTTCGGCGGCACTATTTTTTTGAAAAATATTTTAAAATAATTCTTACTATTAAAAAGAATATTTAGTGCTAAAAACGATTAAAAAACACTAGAAAAATCTATTGTAAAACCGCACTAAATTTTATAAAAATTTTAGGCCTTGACAAAACTTTTGAAGTCCGGTAAAATAAGCATCCAAACTAAATAAGGCGATACAGTCTTCGTGTTATACATAGCCAAAATCGGCTTGAAATCACAAGGCTTATTTTTATCTCTGTCGGTATGTTCTTTGACAAAAGCATAAACGCAAAATGAATCCCTGCGCGGATACTGTGAAGGAATAACCATACAGTTTTAACGCAGGGATTTTTATATTACATAGAAAGGAGTGATTATCAAAATATGACTGCGGTAGAACTCTATCCCGAAGGGATAGGCAAGCATATTGTTTGTATATACGGAGGCTCCACGGCCGCCGCATTACAAACAGCTTGTCGGGGTGAACCCCGAACCCCAAATAATACGACATCGGGGAATAAACAGCGGTAGTACGGCTGCCGCAGAAAGAGAGGATAACTAAAGCAAACAAATCAAAAATGATTGCCATGCGTTTTCGTGAGAGCGATTATGCTGCAATCAAGAAAAAAGCAGAAAAAGTGAATATGAACTTCACCGAGTTTGTAACGGCAGCGGCAATGAATAAACCTATAACTGTTATAAACGGTCTTTCGGATGTGCTGAAAGAACAAAAAGCTATCGGCAGGAATATCAATCAGCTAACCACACTCTGCAATATGGGTAAGATTATATGTCCCGATTTACAGGAGTTGAAACAACAATATGCCGAGGTGCTTACCGCACTTAACGAGATAGTCGGGAGGTGTGGCTGATGGCAACCTTTACGGCAATCCCCGAAAAGACACAGACTGCCACGGCGATGAAACGAGTGCTTGATTATGTTATGCAAGACAAGAAAACCGTCATTGACGGAATTAAACTTGTAAGCGGTCAGTACTGTGTTCCCGAATCGGCATATCAGGAGTTTATGGCTACCAAGCATCAATACGGTAAAGCAAAGGGTGTTTTCTTTAAACAGTATGTGCAATCCTTTAAACCCGATTGCAATGCCACACCTGAACAGATACACCGTATAGGTTTGGAAACCGCAAAACTGTTTGATGGGTTTGAGGTGGTTGTGGCAACACACATTGACCGTGACCACTGGCATAATCATTTCGTTGTTAACTCGGTAAACTGTGAAACGGGTTATAAAATCCAAATCAATGAAAAAGGGTTGGAAGAACTACGGCATAAGTCGGATGCAATCTGTCAGCAGTTTGGGTTAGAGGTGTTAGCACCATATCAGAAGCCTAAACAAAAATCTATAAATCAGCGAGAATACCGCACCGCTTTACGTGGTGACAGTAAGAAACTGAAACTGACAAATGCAATCGATTATGCGGTAGCAACAAGCCGAAATAAAAAGCAGTTTATTGAACAGATGGACAAACTCGGATACGGTGTTAAATGGATAGACCATTACAATTATATAACCTATACCACACCGGACGGTCAGAGATTTCGGGATGACCGATTACTTGATGACAAATATTTAAAATCTAATATGGAGGAATTATTTGCTTATGGATATTATGAAACTAAAGAACAACAATCCAATAGAACAGATAACCGAGGAAACAGTAGCAACATTAACCGAACCGATACAACCTCAGTATCTACTGTTGACATTGGAACAGTACAACAAAATAGCGGAATACTTTTCGACAGTTGGGAACAGCATTGTAAGAAACACGGATTTGATATCCGAATTGCCAACGCATCAGGATTTGAACGACCTAACGGTGCAAACGCTCAGACCGTATTTAGCGGAGATGCGGAAGGTAACATCAGACAAACTGGACTCAATAGAGTATTCAACCAAGGACAAATTATCGAAGCAGACGGAATCCTTGAAAGAGCAGCTTCACAAGGAGATCAACCGTATGATAAACGAGTTGAAAGCCAAGGATCTGACACCGTGGAAGCTCAAACTGAAATGGGCGGCGGTTGGGGCAATAATGCCATTGATGCTTTGTATCTTGCAGCTGATATTACGATGATAGGAGAAACGGACAATAATGATAAACACAAACCGAAATTTGTCCGTGAACGCAAACGCGGACAAAAGAAACAACAAAATAATAACGACAGCAATGAAATGCAGTTAAAGATGTAAAGGAGTGATACCGTCATAGTCCTATAATTTCCGTGATGCCTTATGAAGAAAGGTGGATGGGATATTCCGGATTATGAATTAGAAGCAATAATAAAATGTTTCTTGCTCGATATTCAAGAGTTCTTTGCCACAGACGAGGGCAAAGAATACCGAGAAAAGTACAAGTCAGGCAAGAAACCAAAAACACCGTCACAAGTCGATAAAACGGCTTAAACACAAAAGCAAAGGCAGAGAGTTTATTGCTCTCTGCCTTTGCTTTGTCTATATTTTAACAGTTTTCTTCATTATCAATTTTTAAACGAACTTCAAATGAATGTTCATCGACATTTTTTGAAACAATTTCGCTAACGTTTTTCTGAAAGCCTTTGGTGATATAACCTACAATTTCTTCACCGTTAATATCTTTACCTTCTTCATGTATATCCATTTGTGAGCCATCATTCCATCGCATAGAAATGTGAATTTTTTTCTTTTGCGTCAAATCTCTTATTGCTTTTGCAAGAATTATCAATGCCGCGGAACCAATTATTTTAATAATTATCTCCTCAAGGCCCCTGGTTTTCGATGTGATATTTCGAATTTCTATCCCGTCTTGCATCTCTAGAGAAGATAAAAAATCATGAACTGCAACTAATTCCCTAGGTGTTTTGGCATGAATGATGATATTATTGTTGTTCATATAGTTCTCCTTTCATTTCTATCCATTGATTACATTGTATTTCTTTTAGATTGTATAAATGTTGGATATCATATACAGAATTAATGCACTGCTTCATTGCAAAAAAGTTATTTCCAATATGTGCTAATTTATAAAAATAATTAATATTATATTCAGTTTCCTCGAAATTGTTTTCAATGTATGAAATGATAATTTTATTAATGTATGTATATAACTCGTATTCTAAATTTCCAACAGTTAAATTGTTTGCTAAATTTACATACTGTTTTAAAATAGAAATCTCGTAGTTATATGCTGCTGCAAGTGCTAAAGCATTATAAACTTGCATTAATTCCGTTTTATCTGTTACTATATCCAGTAGATCTATTATATCTTTTTTTATCGAAATTGCTTCTCCATCAAATGTATGATTTTTGCAAAGATATAATAACAACTTATTCTTTAGTATTTCTAATCGAGTTGCATTATCATGAGACACTATAGTCAATTCATCGGCTAGGTCTAAATAATATTGTGCCATATCAAAATCACCTTTTTTATAAAGACATTCACCCAAATTTACATATGCAATCCCTAGACCTATAACATCATTAATTTTTTTTAATTTAGAAATACAATTATTTAAATAATCTATCCCTTTATCAAAATCAACTCCTCGTATTGCATAAATAGTTCCAAGAATAAGAATTTTCCAGCCCGAGATTCTTTCTTCATTTGTGTTTATATCATTTAATTCATTTACAGCAAAATCCCATTCTCCCAAGAAAAAATATGATATCCCTAAATTTAGTTTAATTGTGTGATAATATTTGGTATTTAATGTTTTATTATGTAATAATATATTCGATAATTCTATGCATTTTGAAAAGTCCCCTTTCCAAAACAAGACTTCGCTTTTTATTATTTCCCATTCTATTAAGTGATCAGAAGACAACATGTTGCGAATTTTTGTATCTTCTTGCAATATAATACTACTTGCTACATGTGCTAGTTGCGTGCTTACATGAATAAGCAAATCTGTTTGTTTGTTTTTAATTAATAATGGATATATAGTCTCTAAAGCACTCCAATTATATTGATTTATGAAATGAGAAACTAATATCTTAAGAATCTCATTTACATTCTCTCCTAACCAATTACCACTCTTGTTTTCAATTAATTTTAACATTATTACACATGCGTATTCATTTTTTGGAGAATTTATTAATTGATTTATCCAGTAATCTTCAGCCTCAAGAGATATTAAAAATGCATTTTTGTTATAATTAAAATAATCAAACAAGCTTTCATGGGGCAGATAATAATTTTGATGTTTACGAACAAGACCACAATTTATAAGTTTAAACAAATTCTCACTTTTTAGGTTAAATTTATTTGCAAATAAATCAATATTAATAAATCCGTTGCATTCGCAAATATAATATACCTCTTTCTTACAAGCCACGAAAATATCATACTCTGATAAATTAAGTAGCTTTTGTACTAATGCCTGTGGTTTTGATTTGTATGTATCATAATATAAGGATACTTTTTGGTTAATATCAGAAATTCCATGCTGTTCTAAAAATTTTTCAAATTCGTTCTTACTAAAGTCTGGATGTTGGTAATTACAAATGAGATGCTTGTTTGATGATAAAGGTGTGCGCGAAAAAGCGATAATTACTATGTTCTCACATTCTAATTCGTCTAAAATACTATCGAATTGTTCCTGTTCTAGCCTTTCGGCATGATCTAGAATAAGTGATAAATCCAATCCGCAATTTTTAACTAGTTTTATTACGGAGTTTAAATCGTTGCAAGAAATATCTAATTTAATATGCGATTCTTTTATAATATTATAAATACATTGAGCAATACCAGATTTTACATATTCAATTGAATTGTAATTTTCAATACTGTAATATGAATGACTAGGAAACTGCTTTTTAAATTCTAAAGCTAGTATGGTTTTTCCGGATTTCGCTTTTCCATAAAAGCAAAATATTGACTTATTATATTCAAGCAATATTTTGTCAGTTATATAAACAAGACTATCCTTGCGGTCTACATACACATTTCCGTCCAACTCACACATATAGTCGGGTTTTAATGTGTCTAAAAGCCAAACATTACTATTTCCAATCCAATATCCTTTGGGACAAGGAAGATCAAATTGACGTGCTTTGCTTTCAACATATGATGCTAAATGTAAACAAATTGGATTTTTAGAACGTAAAGACGCGATTCCTTGTAGAAGTAGCGTTGTAAACGCTCCTCCCTTGATGGTTTCGTATGTCTGTTTTCCCCAAGTAGATATTAGTGAAAAAAAGCACTTTTTCTCTTCATCAAAATTCGTCGAATCCAAATAGAAAGCAGGAAAGTCTGTGAGTTGGACATAACAAGCATCAATAAACAAAAATACTTTTATTGGTTTGCATCGTTGAATCCCGTCTACTATTTCTTTGATTTTTAGACCTGTACCAACTTTATCTGCTGGGTAAGTATCATAGCAATATAATATATTTTCTGGTTGTGAAGGATCTTCCTTATTTATTTCTCCGTGACCGGCATAATAGATAAATACAGTATCAACTTCTCTTCGCAAAGGCTCGACCCTAATAGCATTAAGAATATTTTCTTTAGTTGCTTGACTGTCTATAAGAGTAATTATATTATTTTGGTTTATTCCCCACAAATTAAAATAAGAACAAATACGAAGAGCATCATTTCGTGCACCTGGTAGGTTGGAGAAAATTTTATTTTGATATTCAGCTACACCGATAGAAATTAACAATTCACTCATATCATTGTCCTATGTTAAAATATCATACAAGAGTTTGATATATTTTTGTGGGTATTCAGCAAATGGGAAATGCCCAGCATTAGAAAAATTGTAAACATTTGAATACTGCAAAAATTCTGGGCTACCAGATATTTGTTCAAAATCATTTTCGCAGTATATGGTATACACTTTATCTTTTGGAAGTTTTTGAATTATATGCGTTACATCATATCCAACCATTTCTGCGGAAATGCGATCATACGCCGCCATATCATATCTATCGATTTCAATATTAGGAACATTCGCAGTACTTCCAACATAGTAAGGCATAGCCAATTTCATCAATTCTATTCCATTTGTACATTTAGATATTTTATCAATTTCTTCATTTGGCATTTTTGCAAATAGTTTGTCTCCAGAATTGCAAAATTCATCCCAATTACTATCAGAGGGATTTGAAAAAATGATTTTTTCAATTTTCTTAAAAGAAAAAGTTGCATCATTTTTGTTAAATGCTTGTAGCACTAAAAAAACACCCCATGAATGTGCAAAGATAACAACTCGATCATATTTTTTTACAACATCATGTAATTTTTTTAGTAGTTCAGAGGTTAAAAATTCTATTGCATTAGCATCGTTTGGAATATCGTAGTTCTGATCATAAAACAATAAATCGAATGTTTTTTCTAAATCCGTGAACCATCCTCTAAAATATGATGAACTTAAACCTGGTCCTCCATGGATGAAGAGTATAGCTGAATTATTCATAATATATCTCCTAAAATTAATTTAGTTCATATAAACTAGCAAACAATCCATATTGCAAAAAAGATTCTGGATTTGTTACCCACTGCATCAATTCTTCTCTGATGTTTTCTGATAATGGTAATCCATTGTCAAGTTCAGCAACTAAATTCATATATACAAATAGTTTTTCTTTTTTAAACATTTCGTCACTGTTGATAACGATTTTACGATCTTTTTTACAAACAAAACCAAATTCAGCTAATTCATCACGAATATTGGCAAATAAATCTCTTTGACCTCCATCTTCATCAACTTTATCATAGAACGAGTCTAACCCATGCTGAAAATGAGGCATATGAGGCTCAATGATAAGATCATTATCGTATGCATCAATAAGCAAAAGTGATGCAGTAGGCGAAGCGTGTTCTTTTAACCATTTGAAGAACAATTTTCTATCAGGTAAGTAACTTGTCAAATGCCTAATTACGAAAAAATCTATATTATTAGGAATATCAACATTTGGAAAACTGCCACAGATTAAATTCATTTGTTCTGTTTGCTCTGCAACGCTTAAAATATCTTTATCACAATCGCAACAATAAAATAATTTATCTGGATTTTTCTTTGATAGGCAATATGAAAAAAAAGCATTTCCACAACCATAGTCTAGTACAGATTTTGCTTGTAACCATCTAGAATGTTTAAGCAGCGACGTTTCAGTCCCAAACGATAATTCAACTTGATATTTTAATAATGAATCATATAATTGTGCACGAGATCTCATAAATTTTCCACCTTTCTAAATAAAAAACAAAACCTTTCTGCGAAAATTAGTGCAGAAAGGTTTTGTTTTATGGTTACAACCATTATCTTAATTCAACGCGGCATATAATCACCCTTTCACTTAAAAATCAATAAGCGAATAAGCATACTAAATAACCCCTGCCACTATAATTTGCTGATTTAATTATAACACTCTCATCAGAAAATGTCAATGAGGTTTCTTCTCATTCTTTACTTAAATCAAGAGTGTTTTTTAAGATTAAAATTAGGATACTCCTCAAAAACAATAAATCCGAACCCATCTCCAACTATGAGAAGGTTCGGATTTATACTGTTTGGTGCACCTGACAGGAATCGAACCTGCACTTTCTTTCAAAAATATGGACCTGAACCATACGCGTCTGCCAGTTCCGCCACAGGTGCTTATTAAATTGATTTGGAGCAGCCGCGCCCGCGTGACTCTTGCGGTACCCGAAAATTCTTTAAGCTCTTACAGTGCTTATTGTGTAAAAAATATTATAACATAAATATCAGTAAAGTCAAGAGTGAACAAATATAAAAAGTTAACGTATTTTTTATAAAATCCTATTTAAAAAGCAGTCACAAAAGTGACTGCTTTTATATTTATGACAGCCCAAAACTAACGCTTAAGGCTTTATCTACCATAACCATTGAATTGCCGTCCAAACTGCCCATTCTTTCCTTTAGACGCTGTTTATCTATGGTCCTTACCTGTTCTAGTAAAACTATTGAATCCTTGGCAAGTCCGCAATCATTTGCATCTACCGAAATATGTGTAGGCAGTTTTGTTTTATCACGTTGACTAGTAATTGCCGCCGCAATTACGGTAGGACTGTATTTATTACCAACATCATTTTGAATTATAAGTACAGGTCTGATACCGCCTTGCTCAGAGCCTACAACGGGACTTAAATCGGCATAATATATTTCTCCGCGTTTGATATTCATTACTCTTTCACACTCTCGTAAAATTTGTTCTGATTATATTCTTGCCTCACATTATTGAATTTAATCAAGAAATTTTCTTTTCTTTACATAATATGAAGAAAAGTTGAGAGGTGTGAAATGCTTAAAAATCAGGAATATACTTTATATCAGCGCTTCTATGTTCTTGGGTATAAACATTTGGGAAATCGAAACTACTTATATAATCTATAACCTTTTGGTACTCACGTTTTGTGACCTTTCGGTTAATTACGGGCATCTCCAGTGCCTCACCAAAAGGTACATACTGACTCATAATACTAAAAAAAGCATTTTTTGCATTTTCTCTCACATAATCAAAAACGGTCATTGCCTCTCGTGTTCCCTGAGGCAACAATAGATGTCTAACTATTACACCCTTTTGCATAATACCATTTTCTATTATACAACAAGGTTGCTGACGCAACGCCTCTTTAATTGTTTGCTTTACAAATGTAGGATAATCTGCAGCATACGAATATTTCTCTGCCCTATCCTCTGATATATATTTAAAGTCAAGCAAAAAAACATCTACATAACCCTCTAAAAGTTTTAATGCAGACGGCAAATCATAACCGCTTGAATTATAAACTATCGGTATGCTCGGTTTATAAATATCAAGCGCTTTTTTTATTGCCAAAATATAATGGCTTGGTGTTACAAGATTAATATTGTGCGCGCCTTTCTGCTCTAATTCTTTGAAAATTTCTGCTAATTCTCCGTAACTTACGGTATTCCCTAAGCCATTATGCGAAACTTCATAATTCTGACAAAACACACACGAAAGCGAGCAACCGCTGAAAAATACAGTGCCTGAGCCTTTTTTACCACTGATACACGGTTCTTCCCAAAAATGTAGATCAGCCCTTGCTACGCGCGGTAACAAAGGCATTTTACAAAATCCGTTTAAATTTTCATTCTCGGTTCTCAACGACCGACACTGTCTTGGGCACAGACTGCATATCATTGTTTTTCTTCTTTCGTGGTTTGTATTCACAAACTTTATGCTTTACCTGTAAATCATCATATGTCTTCTTAAATGCCACTCTGCCATTGAATTTAAAATCACACACAGTGCATTTAAAATCTGCAACAAACCAACGATTGCGATATTTGAATGGGCGCATACGCTCGGTTTTGTTACCGCATTTAGGACAGGTGAATTTTAGCTCGTTTCGGTTAATATTGCTATCGTTAATATCAGATATTGAATACGACTTGAACCTTAATCTATCGTAAAAATCAGGTGAAGTTGCATCCTTAATCATAGACTCAAATTTCTGTTTTTCATAACAAGCTTTTAGCATAAGCGCACAAGCTCTGCAATCATCAAGTGCGGTGTGTAAATCAAAATTATCGGTATCAATACCTAAAAGTTCTGCCGCGCCCTCTAACGAAATTTGATTTTTATTTTCATAACCGTTTTCACGGAGTTTGCCTTGAACTAATTTTTGAAGGTCTAAGTAACCTTTAAAGAAAAATTTCGGACCATCTTTTAAAAACAAATCTTGGTTTTCAATTATTGTGTATAGGTCAGAATTACTCCAAGTCATTGTAACATTCGCATTTTTACAAAAATTATTATATTTTTCAACCGCTTCTACAAAAGATATTCCTGCGCGCATTTTTTCACTTGTAATACCTGTAAGCTTTGCAAATCTTCCTGATACCTTATTAGTTATTTCAGAGCATATAGTTTCGCTAAAGGTATCTATAACATTAAGCTTTCTGTCAAGCTTTACTGCGCCGATTTGCAAAATCTGATTTACAAACCTTTTTTCAGGCTTATAGAAAATGCTATCCCACTCTAAATCCAGAATAATATACTCCATTATTTCTTTTTCGACTCCGCTTTCATTCTTTCTTCTTTATTGAGTATCTTTTTACGAAGTCTAATATTATTAGGTGTAATTTCAACAAGTTCATCGCTCTTGATAAATTCGAGCGACTGCTCAAGACTAAGCTTTGAGGGAGGCACTAAGCGTAACGCATCATCCGAGCCTGATGCTCTTGTATTTGTCATCTGTTTTTTCTTACAAACATTGCAAACAATATCATCATTTTTTGGATTTTCACCAACAATCATACCCTCATAAACGGGAGTGCCTGGACCTATAAACAATCGGCCTCTGCTTTGAGTATTGAAAAGACCGTAGCCTGTAGCTTCACCTTGCTCGTGTACAATTATAGAGCCTGTAGAACGTTGGTCTATATCACCCTTATATTCTTCATATCCATTAAATACGTGGTTCATAATACCGTTACCGTTTGTATCGGTCATAAACTGTGAGCGATAGCCAAGAAGACCTCGGGCAGGAATTAAAAATTCAAGATGTGATGTTCCGCCGTCCCTTGTACCCATATTTCTGATTTCTGCCTTTCGGTTACCGAGTCTTTCCATAACCGCACCTACATATTCCTCAGGCACCTCTATCATAAGAAGCTCAATCGGCTCTAACAAAGTACCGTTTTCATCTCTTTTATAGATGACCTCAGGCGGCGATACCTGAAATTCATAACCCTGACGGCGCATAGTTTCAATGAGAATAGATAAATGAAGTTCGCCTCTGCCTGATACCTTAAATGTATCAGCCGAATCAGTTTCCTCAACTCTCAAACTCACATTAGTCATAACCTCTTTAAATAAACGGTCACGAAGATTTCGCGAGGTTACAAACTTACCGTCTTTACCCGCAAAGGGAGAATTATTAACCATAAAATTCATAGAAAGTGTAGGCTCATCTATTTTAACAAATGGCAATGGCTCAATATTATCAACTGCACAAGCCGTTTCACCTATTTCAAGCTCACTTATACCCGAAACCTGTATTATATCACCCACTGTTGCGGTATCATACTCAACCCTTTTAAGTCCTCTATACATAAATAGCTTTGAAATTTTAACATTAGAAGAAGTACCATCCTTATGACAAAGGGCTACAGTTTGTCCCACTTTTACACTGCCACGGATTACTCTGCCCACACCTATTCTGCCGAGGTAATCATCATATTCAATATTAGTGAAAAGAATTTGCAAAGGACCTTCTGTATCTCCCTCAGGCGCATCTATTTCCTTTATGATTGCATCAAATAATGGCTTCATATCCTCGCCTTTGACATCAGGTGAATAGGTGGCATAGCCGTCTCTACCGCTTGCAAAGATAACAGGAAATTCTATTTGGTCTTCATCTGCACCAAGCTCGATAAACAAATCCAAAACCTCGTCTACAACCTCGTGCGGTCTTGACATTGGTCTGTCAATTTTATTTACAACAACTACTGCCTTTTTGCCAAGAGCCAAAGCTTTTTTAAGTACAAATCTGGTTTGTGGCATACAGCCCTCGAATGCATCAACAAGTAATAAAACACCATCTACCATTTGGAGTATTCTCTCAACCTCACCACCGAAATCAGCGTGTCCGGGGGTATCGACAATATTAATTTTAATATCGCCATACATTACACTTGTATTTTTAGAAAGAATTGTAATTCCTCTTTCTCTTTCGAGGTCGTTAGAGTCCATTACTCTTTCGTCTACATTTTCGTTAGCTCTGAATGTGCCACTTTGTTTTAAAAGTTGGTCAACCAATGTAGTTTTACCGTGGTCAACGTGAGCAATTATTGCAATATTTCTTAAATTTTCGATTTTTCCCATATAAAAACTTCCCTTAATATTATTCCACAACAAGCTCTTTTATAGAGCGAAGTTGATAATCAACATTCTTCAACATCTCCGGTCTTTTAAGTGCCATAGCTGCACCCTTTACAACACTATAGGCGGGGTCTGGCAATTTATGAACGGGGATTTTTAAATAATCTGATATCCTTTTATCCATTCCGTAAAGCATTGAACCACCGCCTGCAAGATAAAGACCATCCTCTGTGATATCTGCCACAAGGTCAGGATCAGTATTTTGCAACACTTTGCGAATAGCATCACAAATAGAATCTACAGAGTCTATGATTGCCTCATAAACCTCACCCGTAGTAATTTCAAAACTTTCTGGAAGTCCTGAGAATATATTTCTTCCCTTAGCCACCATAGCGATTTCCAAATCTCTTTCAACAGCAGAACCTATTTTTATTTTTATAGCCTCGGCAGTCAAAGGTCCTATTTCAATATTATATTCTTTTCTAATATATTTAGTAATATTTGCATCAAAATCAAGCGAAGCAGTTTTAAAAGACTCACAAGCCGCAATGCCACCTAAGGAAATAACCGCTATATCTGTAGTACCTGCGCCGATATCAACTATAAGAGTGCCGTGAGGAGTTTCGAAATCAAGACCTAAGCCAAAGGCAATAGCTAAAGGCCCCTCAATTACAGAAATATTTCTACCACCCGCAGATTCTACCGCATTTGCAAGTGAGTGATGCTGAAGTTCAGTAAGACCAGGAGGTAGCGTAGCCATTATACGAGGCCTTAAAATCTTATTACCGAAAGCCTGTTCCATATAGTTTTTTATCATACTCTCTGCTATGTCGTAATCAGCAATAACACCTCGTTCTATAGGTGATATACAAATAAGACTGTCTGGCGTGCGGCCTAAGGTCTGCTTAGCCTTTTCACCAAAATATAACGGCTCATATGTTTCACTGTCAACAGTTACAATATTAGGTAGCTCAAGCACAACCTTTGAGCTTGAAAATATCACAGTTTTTGAGGTTCCTAAATCAATTCCTATTTCAGTTGCCATCTTTTTTTCCTTTCTTCTGAGTTATCAATCCTGTAACACAATAAACCTTATCGGCACCGCTCGATAAAAGCACTTTTGCGCATTCGCTTAAAGTAGCGCCTGTAGTTTTAATATCATCTACTAAAAGCACAGTTTGCCCACTAAAGCGGGCATTGATAGCAAAAATATCCTTAACATTTAATCTTCGTTCTTTTAATGAAAGTTTATATTGCGAGCGCTTTTTATTCTTGCAGTAAAGCAAATTCTTATAAAAAGGTAAATTTAAAATTTCGGCCATCTGCTCACCTAAAAGAGCGCTTTGGTTATACCCACGCTTATTTTCTGCAAAACGAGTCATTGGTACACAGCAAACCAAATCAAAATTAATATCATTGTAATACTGCTTAACCGCAAGCGCCATTCTTTCAGCGAAAAATCTCACTGCACGCAAATTTCCTCTGAATTTATAGGAATACATAGCATCCTTTGCCGAAGAATCTTTATAAAATGGTGCTACCACTCCGTCAAAGCTGTAAACATCATACTTGCACCTACAATTCTTCTTTGATAAACCGCATTTAATACAAAGCTTGTCCCTTGCGCACAGTTCGAGCATACAAAAACAATAATCACACAAAAATTCACTTTCATCTATTATTGCTCCGCAAGAAATACAAGTATTTGGAAACAAGGCATAAATTAATGACTTAAACATTAAAATGCACCCTTTTGAAGATAATTTTTAAGCATTGTATATCTAAGGGTTTTGCGGTCGTTTCCTGCCATTTCTTCCCAAATACGCTCACTTCCTACAGCTATAAGCATCTTTTTAGCACGTGTTACTGCAGTGTATAAAAGATTTCTGTATTTAAGCTTCTGTGGCACATCAAAAAGCGGTATTATTACATAGTCATATTCACTGCCCTGAGATTTATGGACTGTTACCGCATAGGCTAACTCTATTTGTCCCAAATCCTCAGTAAAATATGTAACCACCTTATCCTCAAAACGTGCCTTTAATATTCCTGCTCTAGCATCAATATCGGTTATAAAACCTACATCTCCGTTAAATACACCCGTGCCGTATTCTCCGTTATCACGTCGGTACTGCAAATCATAGTTATTTTTAATTTGCATAATCTTATCGCCGCATCTTAAATAAAAGCCCTTAAAAAACAGCTGAGGCTCACCCTTTTTATGAGGATTGAGTCTTTCCTGCAAAAGATTGTTCAGGTTTACCGTTCCTGTATCAAGCATTCTTGACGGGCAAAGAATTTGCACATCGGTAAACGGATTAATTTTATACGCGGTCACAAGTCTTTCGGCTACAAGTTCAAGCACAGTGGTGACAGTTGAATATTTATCCTGTCTGTGCATAAAAAAGCAATCTGAAGACTTGTTCGAAAAATTAGCTTTTTCATTATTTATTATCGCATGAGCGTTGGAAATTATCATACTTTCCTTTGCCTGCCTGAAAACCTTTTTAAGTCTTATAGACGGAAATACATCAGCAGACAAAATATCTCCTAAAACATTTCCAGCCCCAATGCTCGGTAACTGGTCTGAATCCCCCACCAAAATAATACGGCAAGAAAGCCTTATCGCCTTTAATAAATCATCAAACAAAACCGCATCTATCATAGAGGCTTCATCAATAATTATAACATCGCAAGAAAGCGGATTTTTTTCATTTTTAGCAAAATGGCGGCTATCACCCTCTCCCCATTCAACCTCTAAAAGTCTGTGAATGGTTTTAGCCTCTCTGCCAGTAAGCTCGGTCATACGCTTCGCAGCTCTTCCTGTGGGTGCAGCAAGTTCTATATTTAAATTTCTGTTTTCAAACAACTTTATAATTGCATTAAGAGTTGTTGTTTTCCCTGTTCCCGGACCACCAGTTAAAATTAAAATTCCGCTCTGAAATGCTTCAAATATAGCTCTGCGCTGTTGTTCTTCAAATTTAATGCCGAGTCTGTTCTCTACATTTTCTATTTCAAGCGCATCTATAGTAACTGCACCCTTCATATAGTTCCTAATGCTATACAGTCTTGCTGCAATGTGCTGTTCAGCCATATTATATAAAGGCAAAGCAACAAATTCGGTACTACCAACTGTTACAGATGACAACGCCATACATTCTATAAGTCTGTCACAACAAATTTCAACCGTGCTTTCCTTACATTCAAGCAGTCTGCAAGCCACAGGTACAAACTTGTCCCTCGGTAAACAGGTATGCCCATTAAGCAAATTTTTCCGCAAAACATACATAAGTCCTGCCGCAACTCTCTGCTCACTGTCCTTGTCAAAATCCAAGTCTTCGGCAATATCCTCTGCCGTTTCAAACCTGAAATCAAGTCCCTCATCACAAAGAATATACGGATTTTGTTTTATAATCTCAGTAGACTTTTCACCGAAACGCCTGTAAATATTTAAGCATCTATCGGGCGTCACCTTATATTTTGAAAGCATAATCATTATATCTCTTATGCCGTATTGCTTTTTATATTCTTCACAAATAGACATAGCCTTTTGCAGTGAAATACCCTTTATAGCTGTAAGTTCTTTAGGATTATTTTGAATTATATCCAAGGTATCCTCGCCGAATTTTTCAACTATTTTACACGCTGTTGCAGGACCTATGCCTTTAACAGCCCCTGCTGATAGATACCTTAAAATTGCAGCGGCATTTTCGGGTATTTTTCTTTCAAATGCAGTAGCCGAAAACTGCTGACCGTAGGTTGAATGAACTGTAAAATTACCAAAAAATTCCGCAGTATCACCCTCATTTAAAAAAGGTAATATTCCTACCACAGTTATAAATTCTTTATCACTTTTTACTTCTGCTACAGTATAGCCGTTGGTTTCGTTTTTATATGTTATTTTTTCTACTGTTCCCTTAACAGTCGTTATATTATCACTCAAAAACGAAACCTCCTTTTATTTTAAAACACTGGCTAAATCTTTTTCATTACAGAAAATTATTTGGTTTATATTTGCTATTTTTTCACATTCCGAATATTGCCGACTATCAATACCGCAGTCAACCGCAATAATTTGCTCGGCATATTTTTTACCTTGCCAGTTGTATTCTTCTAAAATAAGCTTTAGCTGTTCAACTGCACACTCACCGTACAAATACACAACCACCGTTTTTTTTGGATGAACCTTAGGTGCTAATATGTATGTCTTTGCCAAGTGCATAAGCTCTGCCAGACCTAACATTGAGGGAAATAACAATAATATTAATAAAACCGTTTCTGTCATAATAACTCCTCCCATACATCGTATGCGGAAAATTTTTTAATGACAGTCAAATCATTGGGCGGATGGTTTAAGCATCCGCCCAATGATTCTATTATTTTATTGTTACAGTTGTATTATATGTGCCTATTGCCCATATATTGTCGTATCCTTCAAATCCTATTGATGCCGAAACAGTATGAGCACCTGCTTTCTTGTCGTTTAAATCAAGCTCAGCAAAAACATTTGAACTGTTAATTTTATTAATTACAGATCTGGGTCCAAAAATTTTAACATTTTTTATAGCCACACCATTACTAGCGGTAAGTCCCGAAGCTACACCCGTATACTTAAGCTTTGAAACTGTTAAAGTCTTTTCGGCATATCCACTGACATCAATGTCTACCTTAAAGCTTTCAATTGCATCCAAAAGTCTTACGCCCTCTGGAAGCTTAGGCAATACTTCAAAGGTATTAGAGGATGACGATACCGTTGTAATATCAATAGGCGTAAGCGTAAACTCAGTGATTTTATCAATTGTTTCAGGTGTTCCTATTATTGTTACGTTGGGATGGTCAACCTTAGCCGATAAGCTTTCCTTTGAAAAGCCTTTTGGAAAATTAGTAAACTCTATCTTAATAGGAACATTCTTTTTCTTAGAAATCGGCACAGTTACATTAACCTTATTGGCACTGAGTGTAAGATTGGTCGGTTCTATAACCTTGCCTTGCTCATCGTAAAGTACAATATCAGCCTCAAATGTTTCGCTCGCGCTTAAGGTTTTATTAACCTTTGCCAAAGCCGTTACAGTTTCAATTTTATTAACAACTGTTCTCGGTCCGATGATAGTAACCGTATCCTTTTCAGTACCGCCAACAACACCTGCCTCAGCAATGAGTCCTTCTGCGGCGGTAGCGCCTTCTGCCACTGCAGTTACAGTAAAATCTTTAGTTTCAATATAGTCAAAATTAACCTTCACAGTAGGAGGATTAATACTTAAAATTTCATATTCCTCAGAATTTTTAACAGACATCACCTTAAGGTTATAATCCCCAGGTGCATCAACCTCAGCAGCAGATGCATAAAGACTTAAATCCGAAGCTGTAAGTAAACTTACTGCATAGCTAGGACCTCTCACCACAACTGTAAACTTCTGCTCTGAAATATCACCTATAATATTCATTTTGTTTTCAGCAACAAAGGTGTTTTCAAGGTTAATGCTTACAGTTACATCTGCAAATGTACGTCCTATCGTAGGTTTTTGGTCAATATTAATTGTAAGCCATAAAGCAAAAGCCATAAAAAGCGAAAACGGAATAGTAAAACGTTTATTATATAAAAGTTTCCTCAAAGAAAGTGATGATAAAAATTTCATTTTATTCTTCTCCTTCCTTTCCTGAAACTTTATTTAATATTGGCAG
Organism: Acutalibacteraceae bacterium; assembly: GCA_045578145.1. Taxonomy (GTDB): domain Bacteria; phylum Bacillota; class Clostridia; order Oscillospirales; family Acutalibacteraceae; genus UBA737. The sequence continues at coordinate 9,795 of JAZNJT010000045.1, read as the reverse complement.
TTTTTTAACAAGCTTTGTGAATAAGCCGTCATTATTTTCTTCCACAGAATCAATCAAAAGCCTGCGAAGCTCTGCACCAGCAGATGCGGGATTATAGTTTCTTGTGATCTGTCCGTTAGAAACAAGAGATATAATACCGTTTTCTTCGGAAACCACAAGCACAACAGCATCTGAATTTTCGGTCATACCGATAGCAGCTCTGTGACGTGTGCCAAGTTGTAAGCTTAAATCCTCACGTTGAGTAAGAGGTAATATACAACCCGCAGCATATAATCTTCCGTCACGAATAATCATAGCGCCGTCATGTAACGGTGATTTTGGGAAAAATACGTTATTTATCATAGAAACCGATGTAGCAGCATCTATAACTGTGCCTGTATTTATTATTTCTCCAAGCTGAGTTTTACGTTCAAAAACAATAAGTGCTCCTACTTTTCTTTCTTGCATAACAGCAATAGCCTTGCTGACGTTATCTATACACTCAGAAAGTTCGGAGGCCTCACCCTCAAGCACCTGACCTCTTCCAAAATTTGTTCTTCCCACTTTTTCAAGAATACGGCGAAGCTCGGGTTGGAAAATTACAGCTGCAGCAATAATTGCAGAATCGAAAACCTTTGAAAGAAGCCATTTAACAGATACAAGGTCTAACCAATCGGAAAACAGATAAATAACCAAAAGTATTAAGATGCCCTTAACCAGCTGACCTGCTCTTGTTTCGCGCAAAAACGCAATTGCTTTATAAATAATATAAGCAATTGCCAATATATCCAAAATATCAAATACTCTGAAATTTGAAACGGCATATACTATTTGATTCCAAAAGGCATATATTGCACTGAATATACTGCTCACCCTACTACTTCCTTTACTATATATTTTATCAATTATATTTTAACATACCCTACACTTTCATTCAATAGCTTTTTAAAACTTTTTTAAGTTTTTTTAGCATTTATAACCTTTAAAAATTTCGCAACCTCATTTTTATTATTAAAACCCGAAACCGCAACCCTTACAGTACCTGTATCGAGCGTTCCTAACTGTTTATGGGCAGACGGTGCACAATGATAGCCCGCCCTGACCGCAATACCGTTATCACTTAAATGTTCGGCTATTTCATCGCTGCTTTTATCCTTGAAATTAAAGGACAAAACAGGCGCAAAGCTATAAGTTTTAGGATAAGGTGTATACAGCAATATATTTTTGTTTTTAACAAGCCCGTTATATATGCTTTGTATAAGTTCCATTTCGTGTTTATAAAGCTTGCTTAATGTGGTCTTTTTAATAAAATCTATTCCTGCCCCTACCCCTAAAACAGCGGGGAGATTAAGAGTTCCGCTCTCAAGTCTTTCAGGCAGTTCCAAAGGCTGAACGGTTTGCAGCGAATTTGAACCCGTTCCACCTTCTATGATAGTGTTAGGAATATATCTTTCGCAAATAAGAATACCTATACCCATAGGCGCATAAAGTCCCTTATGCGGTGCTATACAAAGAAAATCTATATTCATTTTCTTCATATCAATTTCAAGCACACCTGCCGTTTGGGCTGCATCCACCCCAAAAAGTATGCCTTTTTCCCTACAAAGTTTTCCTATTTTTTCTATTGGTAAAATTTTACCCGTAACATTAGATGCACCTGTGCAAAAAATTAACTTTGTATTAGGCTTTATACTTTTTTTGAAGTTTTCCACCGTTATTTCATCATTTGTATCAGATACAGTAGCTACAGTATAATTACACTTAATCTTTGTAAGAGGTCTAATTACGGCGTTGTGTTCCAGAGATGACACAATAACATGGTCGCCTTTATTTAGAACCCCTTTAAGTACACAGTTTATACTATGTGTACAGTTAAGAGTAAAAACTATATTTTGAGGCCCTGAACTGTTAAAGAAATCTGCTATCTTTTCTCTTACATTAAAAACCGCCTCTGCCGCCTTTACAGACTCCTTATGACCGCTTCTTCCGGGATTTGCACTATAATTTTTAAGCGCTATAGATACTGCTTCAATAACCGATTGCGGCTTAGTTCCGCTTGTTGCGGCATTATCAAAATAAATCATAAATCCACCTCACAAAAAAAGGGCGTTTAAACGCCCTTTTAAATATCTTTTTTAATTATTTTCAAAATCCTTATACCGTTTTGAATAAACAGTTCTTCTGACAATTTTATACTGTCCTTTATTGCTATTGCGTAGCCGCAGCCTACACCTTTTTCATTCCCTGAAACCTTACGCACATCTGCTCTTATGCCTTTTTTTCTTAAAATATCTCTACCCTTTAAGCTCTGTGTTACGGTTCCTGTAAAAATTAAATACTCTTGCATTTTATTCACTCCGACTTTTTCTATCCGTCATTTGATAACGGACCTAATACATAATATGCAAGCGGTTATTTTCTGCCAAGCTATTTATGCCTCTTTATAGTATTCTATCACAACAATAAGTGCCATTGGAAAAAGTATAAGTCCCCAAAAGCCTATTAATTTGAGCCCTGTAAACATTGAAAACAGTGTAAAAAGCGGATTAATACCAATTTGCTTTCCGATAATTTTAGGCTCGGCAAAATTTCTTATAACAGTAATAACCCCGTATAAAATTATTATTTCAAGTCCCCTTGTGTTGCCAAGCATAATATCTATTAAACCCCAAGGTATCAGTACTGTGCCCGTACCCAAAACAGGCAATAAATCCACTGCCGATACAAAAACCCCAAGAATTACAGGATTGTTTATATTAAGAATATAAAAACCTAACACAAGCTCAGCAAATGTAAGAGCCATAAGAATCAAATATCCCTTAGCAATTTTAAGAACGCTCTTATTCACAATTCTTTTTATTTTAAGTGTTTTTAAATACACACTTTCACCAAATAAGTTTTTATAAAATCTTACCAATAAATTAAAATCCTTTGAGATATAGCAGGTGCTAACTAAAGCCACAATACTGCTAAATAAAAACGAAGGTGCCTTTTTTACCGCATTTGCCGCAAACGAAGATAGCAGCGAAGTTGTTTTTATTGTAATATTATTCACTGTTTCTGCAAAAAGTTCCTCCACTGTATTTGTAATTTCAGGTGACAGCCTGTCTGAAAAAACAACTATTCGCCCTTGTATTTCGGAATATAAATCCCTAATTTGTGAAAAAATATACTCTGAATTATTTAAAAAAGACCTTGCCCTTACAAGTAAATAATAACAAATAAACACCAACACAGCAGTAAAAACACCATAACCTAAAACCGCAAGTATAACGGCGCATAATTCTTTTTTTATATTTATTTTTTTTGAAATTTTTCTTGAAGGTTTTTGTACCAAATACGCTGTTAAAAGGGCGATAACAAAAGGTAAAAAATAAGAAAACAAAAACTTAAAAGCGACAAATATAATCGCTCCTAAAATAGCAAGATATAACGTATTTATAAGGAATTTTTTCTTATATTCTTCTACCAAAAAAACACCGCCCGTAACTTATTCTTTTAAATTTTAACAAATAATTACTTTTTTATTGATTTTATGAAGAAAATGTACTATAATATTATGAAAAAGTTTCAATTCTTATTATAGTATAAGATTTTAGATACTGAATATTCCGGAGGTAAAAATGGTTAACGTTGCAATAATGGGACATGGTGTGGTAGGCTCAGGCGTAGCCGAAATACTTATTAATCACCGTAAACGCATGTCCAAAGCAGTTAAAACCGAGGTTAATGTTAAATATATTCTTGACCTGAGAGATTTTGACGGACTTTGCTACAGTGATAAATTTATTAAGGATTTTGAAATTATACTTAACGATAAAGATGTCAAGGTAGTAGCTGAGGTAATGGGCGGTGTACACCCTGCTTATGAATTTGTAAAACAATGCCTGAAAAAAGGCAAAAGTGTGGTTACATCTAACAAAGAATTGGTAGCCGTGAAAGGCTCAGAGCTTATTAAGATAGCACAGGAAAACAATGTAAACTTCCTGTTTGAAGCAAGTGTTGGCGGCGGTATACCTGTTTTGCGTCCTATGGTTCAGTGTCTTTCTGCCAATGAAATCACCGAGGTTGCAGGAATTTTAAACGGAACAACAAACTTCATTTTAAATAAAATGATAGTGGATAATATGGATTTTGGCGATGCGCTTAAATTAGCTCAAGAAAAAGGCTATGCTGAAAAAGACCCTACTGCTGATATTGAAGGTCATGATGCTTGCCGCAAAATTTGCATTCTTGCAGCATTAGCCTTTGGAAAGCATGTTTATCCCGAACAGGTTAAAACCGAAGGAATTACCAAAATCACCTTAAAAGATGTAGAGTCGGCAGATACCTTCGGTTATGTGATAAAGCTTATTGCACGCACTAAAAAGCTTGAAAATGGTAAAATTAGCGCAAGTGTAAGACCCACATTAGTCAGCCGAGACTGTATACTTTCAAATGTTAACGGTGTATTTAATGCAGTTATGGTTAATGGTGATATGACAGGTGAGGTTGTATTTTACGGCAAAGGTGCAGGTAAAGAAGCTACAGCCAGTGCAGTTGTTGCTGATATGTTGGACTGTATAAAACATCTTGATGCCAGAAAATATCTTGACTGGTGTGACGGCGACAATGATTATGTAGACCAAAACTTTGATGAAAAACAAAAACTTTATGTATCGGTTAAATCCGAAAATTATAATAATATGGAAAAGCAACTTCAAAGACTTTTCCCTCATAATGAAAATTCATTTGTTAAAAATCAGTACAGTGGCGAAATTGTTTTCATAACCGAGCCTGATTTTGAAAAAAATATAACTGCAAAGCTTGAAAAGCTTGAAAATTGCAGTTACAAAACCCTACAAGTTATCGGAGGTTAAATTTAATGGCACTTATAGTTAAAAAATTCGGTGGTTCTTCTGTTGCCAATGTCGAAAGAGTATTTAATGTAGCTAACAGAATTATTAACGATTATAAAAAAGGTAATGATGTTATAGTTGTAGTATCTGCTCAAGGTGACACTACAGATGACCTTATTGAGAAAGCGCTCGAAATCAATCCTAAAGGCACTGCCTCTAAAAGAGAAATGGATATGTTGCTTTCAGCTGGCGAGCAAATTTCTATTTCGTTGCTTGCAATGGCCATTGAAACGTTAGGCTGTCCAGTGAAATCATTGCTTGGTTGGCAGGCAGGCTTCCAGACCGATTCACACCACTCAATAGCACGTATTAAGCGTATAGATACCGAAAGACTTAAAAATGAAATTTCAAAAAAGAATATAGTTATTGTAGCAGGATTTCAGGGTCTTAATAAATACGATGATATTACAACTCTCGGACGCGGCGGCTCAGATACAAGTGCTGTAGCTATTGCAGCTGCTATGAAAGCTGACCTTTGTCAGATTTATACCGATGTTGACGGTGTATATTCTGCAGACCCAAGAAAAGTTCCTACAGCTAAAAAGATGGATGAAATTTCCTATGACGAAATGTTAGAACTAGCAACCTTAGGAGCTCAAGTGCTTAATAACCGCTCGGTTGAAATGGCTAAAAAATACAATGTAGAGCTTGAGGTGCTCTCAAGCCTTGAGGTAAAACCAGGCACAATAGTAAAGGAGATAGTGAAAATGGAAAAAACATTAATTAAAGGCGTCGCAAAGGATAATAATGTAGCTAGAGTTTCAATAGTGGGGCTTGAAGATACCCCTGGTGTTGCATTTAAGATTTTTAACAAATTAGCTCAGTATAAAGTTAATGTTGATATTATTTTACAGTCGGTAGGCAGAAAAGGCACAAAGGATATCACCTTTACTGTTCCAAAAGACCAGAAAGCACAGGCGGTTGAGGCTATAGATTCCCTTAAAGACAGCCTTAATTTTGAAGATATAAGCGTTGATGAAACCATAAGCAAGGTATCAATCGTTGGAGCAGGTATGGAAAGTCACCCAGGTGTTGCTTCAAAAATGTTTGAGGCGCTCTGCGATGCGGGAATTAATATTCAGATGATTTCTACAAGCGAAATTAAGATTTCTGTTCTTATTGATGCTAAATATGCAGATAAGGCAGTTACCGCTGTTCATGACGCATTTTTAGGATAAGGAGTAACTAAATTGGAGAAAGATGCAGTTTCGGCAGGTGTTTCCCAAATAGGCGGCTTGTTCAGTATTGCTGAGATTAGAATATTAATCTGCTATTTGCTGTCAGTAATTCCTGATGCAGTACCCGGAAGAATGCTTGCAGACACCCTGCACTATGAGGCAATTGCAAACTGCTTTGAGGTTAACGATTCAATTGCAGCGCTTTGCAAAAGCGGTCATTTAGAATGTATAAACCAAAAAGAAGACCTTTATGTAATAACAAAACTAGGCCGTGATGTTGCTGAAACACTAAAAACCTCTCTTCCCTACACTGTAAAGGACAGGGCATATTCTGCCGCAATAAAAATGGTGTCTTATTACAGACATACTAAAGAAACCGATATAAAAATTTCACGCGAGGGCGAGCGTACCTTTATTACCTGTTCCGCGCTTGACGGTACAGATGCCTTTATGAGCGTTAAACTTATGGTAACAGACGAAGAACAGGCGCTTTTTATAAAAGAAAGATTCCTTGAAGACCCTTCAAAAATCTATTCAGAAATTATTGGCCTACTTACTAAAAAAACAAAAAACGATACCGAATAATTAAAAAAAGCAGAAACCTTATGGTTTCTGCTTTTTTATAGACTACAATCAAATTTCTATAGAGAAGTTCCAATTTATTGACTTATCTGATACGCGATATTTTTCTTCAAGGGCCGGTCCGCAAGAATTTGAGCCTAAGCCCGAAACCTTATAATCGACTCTTAAATGCACCTTGCCGTCCTTAACTAGTTCGTCTGTATGCTCTGCCTTATGAAGTGCCATTGTAGAATAATCAGATACATTAAACTCAAAACATTCATCTGAAATAAATTTAAGCTTACCTATATTCAGCATTTTAGCACCGAAATGATTACCGTGTTCTTGAGGTCTTACAAAATTAACATATTCATTCTCTGTATTTGATGAGTACAATCCCACAAGTGCAGAATTATGCATATCGCAATAACTCTCAATAGGTCCCTTTGCAAAATATGTAAATTGTTTTGATGCTTCAGGCAAAACAAACTCATAACCAAAACGTGGTAACCAAATTACATTTTCACGTATACTACCATCTAAATTAAAATCAATCTTGCCGTTAGCAAATATATTTACCTTTAATATATATTTACAGAAAGGTGCTCTTGAAATACCTGAAAGCGAGCCCTCGACTAATATTGCATTATCTTCTATCCTACAGTCATAAACCTTAGAGAAATTGCAGTCGAAATTTTCACCCTGCCAGATATTTATATTTGCCCAATAAATCAATAAATTACTGTCATTATCTGTAATAGCTCTGAATACAGAAAGCTCAGGCTTTCCTGCTAACTGCTCCTCTCCGTCAACCTTTATACTTGTGAATACACCATAATGCTTTGAAAAGATATAATCAAATCTATCACCTTTAGCATAAATGAAAAATTCATCTTCGCAAAGCTTAGCCTTATCGCTCGCTGCTTTCTGCTTTTTGACAAACGGAAGCTCATGCTGTGCTACAGCATAATCCTTTCCATCTTTTAAAAGCTTGATATTAATATATGCTCCATATTCACATTCTGCCGCCTCATACTCAAAAGGAACACTTATCTCACAGTGAGGCATAACCGATAAAACGGTGCTATTACTACTTAAAACCTTGCCATCCGCCTCTATGCTATAAATAAATTCATATTCATTAAGGTTTGTAAAATCAAGTCTGTTATAAACCTTAAGTACATTACCGTCAAGAGTTGTTCTAATAGGCTGATATGCAACCTTTGCCTCTAAAGTACCTGCTTTAAAGGAACGGTCGGCAAAAACAAGACCGTCACAGCAGAAATTACCGTCATGAGTAATCTCACCTTCAAAATCGCCGCCATATTTTTCTACGCCATTAACTGTTACAACATGGTCCGCCCATTCCCAGATACACCCGCCGATAAGCTTAGGGTACTTATCGAATAACTCATTATAATAATAAACGTCACCTGGGCCATTACCCATTGCATGAGAATATTCACTGAGGAAAACCGGCATATCAATATCATTTATGTTGGCTAATTTTTCAGTTTCATCAAGCGATAAATACATTCTGGAATATACATCTGCATTGTGGTTTTCACCCTTTTTTGAAGCATCTTCACAATGTATAAGCCTTGTATTATCACGCTTTTCGGTCCATCTAATCATATCAACATGGTTGCAACCGTGACCACTTTCATTTCCTGTTGACCACATGATAACAGACGGATTATTCTTAAAGGTTTCAACCATACGCTGCATACGTTCAATATGCTCATATTTCCAGTCTAAATTTGTTCCTGGCCATACATTACTATCCATATCAAAACAGTAGTCCACGTTTGCATATCTTCTTAACATTCCGTGAGTTTCAATATCAGTTTCGCAAACAACATACAAGCCTATTTCATCACACATTTGTATAAACTTAGGTGTTGGTGGATAATGTGAAGTTCTCACACAATTAATATTAAGTTCCTTCATAAGTTCTAAATCGCGGCGTAACTCCTCATCAGACTGACACCAACCATTGTATTTGCTTGTATCATGGTGGTTAACGCCATGAAGCTTAACAGAAACTCCATTTATTAAAAGTTCAAATTTTTCAGAAATTTCAATTTTTCTAAGACCTGTCTTAAATGTCAACACTTCTCCGTTACGGTTAAGCTCAACAGTATAAAGATATGGTTTTTCAGCATTCCAAAGAATAGGGTTTTGAGGCGCATATTCGAAATTGTTTTCAATTTCGCCTTCAAAAATAACAGTATCCTTATCAAAGATTTTGAGGTTAGCCCTTCCATCAAGATTAATACTGATTTTTTCAGAATTTGGAATTATCTCTACATCTTCAATATGATTTTCAGGACGCTGTAAAAGATATACATCTCTGAAAATTCCGTTATAACGAAATGCATCCTGATCCTCAAGATAGCTCCCGCAACACCATTTAAGTACCTTTACTGTAACAGTATTTTTGCCGCATGTGACATAATCTGTAATATCAAATTCTGCCTGCAAATGACTGCCCTGTGTAAAACCGACATATTTATCGTTTATGTAAAGAAAAGCACAGGTGGCAACACCCTCGAACACAAAGTAAAGTCTACCCCATTTTTTATCAATATTAAAATCACGTCTGTAAACACCGCAAGGATTATCATCAGGCACATACGGCGGGTCACATGCAAACGGATAGTTAATATTTGAATAATTTGGATTTTCATAACCTTGTAACTGCCAACACGAAGGCACAGGTATTTTATTCCATTTTTCTATTTTTTCAGGTACATCAATATCCCTTTCAAAATAAGCGAAATCCCACTCACCATTTAAAAGTATATATTCTGAAACACCTGTAGGAATTGCATAACTTTTAGGGTTTCTTCGATTTTCACTTGTTTTTAATGGATTTTCATAAATGCGCACAAAATCAATCCTTTTTATCAATTTTCGCCTTTATTATACCATTGCTCATATAGTTTTTCAAGGCTTATTTATTAAAAAGCAATTTTAAATTAGTGGTTTTTTTTACAAAAAAAATCAATAATTACCTTAAATATACGTCCTTAAATTTCATAAGATAATATTGCAAACGCAAAAAACATTTAAAATTTTAGGAGAGAAATATTATGTCTAAATCTAATTATGTAGTACCTGAGGCTAAAGAAGCACTCAACCGTTTTAAGATGGAAGCTGCCAACGAGGTTGGTGTA
>JAZNJT010000044.1:0-7805 GCA_045578145.1 Acutalibacteraceae bacterium | reverse complement strand
CACCCTTCGTTGAGGAGAGAAAAATAAAAAAGGCTAACAAAAAAGCAAAAAGGCTTGCGAAGGAAAATCCAGAAGAGTTTTCTCCACCGCTGGTGCCAGAAGGTCATTGGCGTTGTATGGGTTGCGGTGAAATCCTACCCGCTGATAAAAGTGAGTGCGAATGTGGATATAAAAGATAAAAAAGACGGCGATAAACAGAACACAGGGTACAGAACACAGGGGACGGTTCTGTGTGTTATAAAAAGATATGAGAGAAAACAAAATCTCTCATATCTTTTTTTTGAGTGATTTACTTTATAAGCCGATTGTGATATAATCTAATAAACTAGTAGGGGTTTCACATATAAATTTTAGCAAAAATATCACATTCTCGCTCTATGTCCTGTTATTCTAATGATAAATGTAATATAATTCCCATAAGGAGATGATGATATGGACCAAGAAAAAATTGGAAGATTTATTGCGAATTGTAGAAAAGAATGTAATTTAACCCAAGAACAAGTTGCTGAAAAATTAGGGGTTAGCAATAAAACGGTATCTCGCTGGGAAAACGGAAACGGTTTTCCAGATGTGTCATTGCTACAACCTTTGTGTGAATTACTTAATATATCTGTCAATGAATTATTATTAGGCGAAAAAATACCAGAAGATAATTACCGCAAAAAAGTTGAAGAAAATACTATTCGCATTTTAGAAGAGTGTCGCTTCTCACTTGAAAGCGGTCGATATTTCAAAAACACAGAGGAAACAATAAATTTAAGTTTTTTCGGTATTGTAGCAATAGTATTTATAATATTAAAATTGACAGGCACAATAAATTGGTCTTGGTTATGGGTTTTATCGCCTTTGTGGATTGGTTTGATTTTATGTACCATTATAGTTGCCGTTGTACTAATTATTATGAAAATCGTTATGAAAAATAAGAATTGGCAAAAATACATCTGGAAAATGCCTAAAATTAAAATCAAGTTTTTTTGAAAGTCGTATATTAATAAACAGTCTACAAGAAAAAACTGCTCGTGGAAGAACACAGGGGACGGTTCTGTGTGTTATATAAAATTAGACGGTGCTAATTAGCACCGTTTTTGTAGTTTGTAGGGGATGGCGTTTACGACATCCCGTTTAGTTAAAATTAAAACGTTTACGGTGCGTCGAAAAATCGCCGCACCCTACAATTATTAATTTTCAATCTTACACTGCTTACCCATATGGTTGATTTCGTAATTTTCTTTTAAAATCAAATCGCTTATAAATACAAACTCATACCCTTCATCTTTAAGGCATTTGAGTATATTCGGTAGGGCTTTGGGTGTATGGTCAGCATCGTTGTGGAATAGCACAATCGAGCCGCTTTGTACACGTGAAGTAACCCTTTTGCAAATACTATCGGGCGTAGCACTATCTTTCCAATCAAGAGAGTCAACATCCCACTGAATTGTGTACATATCCAAAGCGTTCATTGTTTCAATGGTTGGGTTATCGTAGTCGCCATAGGGGGCGCGGAAAAGTGTTGGGCATACGCCTGTTATTTTCTCGATTTTTTTGTTACAGCTTTCAATTTCATCGGTCATCTGAGCTACGGACAGTTGAGGCATATGTGGGTGGGTGTTTGAGTGGTTTTGTATCTGATGTCCTGCATCTGACAGTTGCTTTACTGATTCGGGGTACTTATCTACCCAAGCTCCGACCACAAAAAAGGTTGCGGGCACATCATATTCCTTTAAAATTTTAATAAGCGTTTCGGTGTCATCGTTACCCCAAGCCGCATCGAATGAAATGGCAACCTGTTTTTTATCGGTTTCGACGCAATAAATGGGTAGTAGTTTCTGGCTGTTGGCGAATACATTTGCTGAGCCTATAACTGTGATAAATGCAGCAAAGGTCAAACAGGCAAGCATCATAAGTTTTTTTCTTGTTATTATAAAAAGTTTCATTTCATTTCCCTCCGATACAAAATATGATGGTATGCTTGTATAATATGTAAATATAAAAAACACGCTCAAAAGAGCGTGTTTAAATTTTGCCATGTGGTTGCCAAAGATATTTTTTTAAATTAATATGTCCGTCAGGCTCAAAAACAATTCCCTCTTTTTCAAGCAAAACCCTCTGAGCATCGCCACCGCCAAAGGCAAAGCTTTCGGCAATTCTGCCCTCGCGGTTTACAACTCTATGACAAGGGATAATAAAAGGTGTGGGGTTAACATGCAGAGCATAACCCACAATCCTTGCCCAACGCGGATTCCCCGCAAGCATAGCAATTTGTCCATAGGTTGCAACCTTGCCTTCGGGGATTTTTGCAACCACAGTGTAAATTTTCTCAAAAACCGACACCATAATCAACCCTTTTTAATTATCGTTACCTTTAGCTTTTAAAAAATCACTGTAAATTTCAGGTAACGGCTTGATACTACGCTCTAAAATGCCTGTTATATAGGCAATTGCAATTCCGTAATTTGTAAAGGGTATGTTTGAATTTACAGAATGTGCTTTTCTATAAAGCAATTCCTTTTGATTAAGCATACAACCTCCGCAGTGTAGAACAAGTGAGAATTCAGATAAATCCTCAGGAAATTCACCGCCGCTTGTAAGTTTTATTTTTAAATTCTTGCCTGTATATTTTTTGAGCATATTTGGCAATTTGACACTGCCGATATCTCCGCATTGGCGGTGGTGGGTACAGCCTTCACTTATTAAAACAGTATCACCGTCTTTCAGTCGGTCAATGGCGGTAACGCCCTTTACCGCTTCCAAAAGAAAGCCCTTTTGCCTTGCCATAAGAATAGAAAATGAGGTAAGCGGTATTTCTTCCGGACAAAGTTTTGAAATAATGCCGAAAACCTGTGAGTCTGTGATTACAAGCCGAGGTTTCTTTGATAATGCATTTAGAATAGCCGAAAATTCAGTTTCTTTTGTTACTGTAACTAAAGCATTACTGTCCAAAATATCTCTTATTGTTTGCTGTTGCGGTAAAATAATTCTTCCCTTTGGCGCTGATTCGTCAATGGGAGTTACCAAAACCACAAGGTCGTTTTGGTTTAGCAAATCGCCGATAATCCGTTGCTCTTTAATAGGGGGCTTTAAAGCAGAAATTTTCTCTTTAAGCTTATTTATATTGATGCCTTTTTGGGCGCTAACATATATTTCGTTTTGTGGCAAAGCAGTGATATCTGGTATTAGGTCACATTTATTGTGAGCTATAAGATATGGTATACTTCTTTCCTTAAAAAGTGAAAGAAGCTCGTTATCCTTATTTGTAATCCCCAATGTTGCGTCAACCACTAAAACCGCAATATCGGTTTTTCTAAGTATTTCGGCAGTCTTTTTAACTCTGAGTTCGCCTAAGGCGCCCTCGTCGTCAAAGCCTGCGGTGTCGGTTATAATAACAGGACCTAAGGGTAGCAGTTCCATAGCCTTAGAAACAGGATCTGTGGTAGTTCCTTTCACATCGGACACAACCGAAAGTTCCTGTCCTGTAACAGCGTTCACAAGGCTTGATTTACCCGCATTTCTAAGACCGAAAAAGGAAATATGTAATCTTTCGGCGGTAGGTGTAGAATTAAGACTCATAGACTTAGCTCCTCTTAAAATCTGAAATCTCTGCGGTTTGAATTTTTAATATCCTCAATATTTTGGCGTGCTATCTCGCGCACCTTATCTTTAGGTATACGTTCAAGCTCTTTTTGTATTAGGTCATATCCTGTTTCCTTTGTCTTGGCAGAGGCATAATCTACCATATATTCGGTAAGTGTCATAAGCGCGTTTGGATGACAGCAGTTAAGAATTTGACCGTTTTTACAAAGACTCATAAAGCGGTCACCTGTTCTGCCCTCACGGTAGCAAGCGGTACAGAATGATGGTATATGTCCGTTTTGCATTAGCCAATGAACAACCTCATCTAAGGTGCGTTGGTCGGAAACGTCAAATTGTTCAGTGTCGTGTGGACGCTCAGCCTCAGTATAACCGCCAACAGAGGTTCTTGAACCGCCACTCACCTGAGAAATGCCGAGGTGTAACAGCTTAGAACGAACTTCTTCGGTTTCTCTTGTAGAAATAATCATTCCGGTATAAGGAACAGCAAGACGTATACAAGCGGTGATTTTCGCAAAAATTTCATCTGAAATTGAGTTGTCAAATGCACTCGGGTCGATATCGTCCGCTCGCTTAATTCGAGGAACACTTATTGTGTGAGGACCTACGCCGTGAACTGCTTCAAGGTGTTCTGCATGCATAATAAGTCCTGCAAACTCATATTTGTAAAGTTCAAGTCCAAATAAAACGCCGAGTCCCACATCGTCGATACCTCCCTGCATAGCGCGGTCCATAGCTTCAGTGTGGTAATCGTAATCGTGTTTAGGTCCTGTTGGGTGAAGCTTTAAATAACTTTCCTTGTGATAGGTTTCTTGGAATAAAATATACGTACCTATTCCAGCCTCTTTGAGCTTGCGGTAGTTTTCAACCGTTGTTGCGGCAATGTTCACGTTTACACGGCGGATATCTCCGTTTTTATGGTGAACGCTGTAAATGGTTTTGATACAGTCAAGAATATATTCAATCGGGTTATTAACAGGGTCTTCACCTGCCTCAATAGCAAGGCGCTTGTGTCCCATATCCTGCAAAGCTATTACCTCTGCTTTAACTTCTTCCTGAGTAAGCTTTTTGCGCGGAATTTTTTTATTTTTTAGGTGGTAAGGGCAGTAAACACAACCGTTGACACAGTAGTTTGAAAGATAAAGAGGAGCAAAGATTACAATGCGGTTACCGTAAAAAGCCAACTTGATTTCTTCGGCTATTTTGTAAATTTCCTGAATCTTTTCGGGAATTTCACAAGCTAGTAAAACCGAAGCCTCTCTGTGAGTAAGTCCCGCACAAACGTATCCGGTTTCGGTCTTTTTTGGCCTAGCCTTTTCTAAAATGCTGTCTATCAGTTCTATGTTATTTTTGTTTTGTTCAGCATAGGCTAAGGTTTCTCTTATTTCGCCGTCGTTTATAAATTCTTCAGCTTTAAGTGATTTAGGATTATAAATTGCCATTTTAATCAACCTTTCTTAATATCTCCTTTGTCGGTCACTATTTCGTAGCCGATAGAGGTCATTTTTTCTTTTAAAAGCATTATGCTCTGGGCAGATTCCTCACCTGTTGCAATTTTATTGTCATAAAGCATATATTTTTTGCGAACGCTGAGCGGCGAGAGGTTCGGCATAATAACGTTTGCACCTGCTTTAATACCAAGCTCTCTGCCTTTTGGGTGAATTGTACCAAGCGCCGTGGTAGAGGGCAAGAGAACGGGCGGATAAATCAGCCGTATTATAGATAATAGGTAGCAGGTAAGCTCTAAACTACCCGCCGAAAAATCCTTAAAGGGAGTATCCTTATGTGGTATAAACGGACCTATTCCGCACATATCAGGCTTGAAGTTTTGAATAAACTCAAGATCTTTGGCTAACGTTTTCGCGGTCTGATATGGTGAGCCTACCATGAAACCGCAACCCACCTGAAACCCAATTTCCCGCAAAGCCTTAAGACAGTCGACTCTGTTTTCAAGGGTTAGGTTTTCGGGATGTAACAGATTGTAATGCTCACGGTCTGCCGTTTCGTGTCTTAATAAATATCTGTCGGCACCTGCATTATATAACTTTTGGTAACTTTCATAGCTTCTTTCACCAAGTGACAGTGTGACAGCACAGTCACCGTAACGCGATTTTATACTGCTTATTAAATTACACAGAAAATCGTCGCTTAAAAAGGCATCTTCACCGCCTTGTAAAACAAAGGTGCGAAAGCCCAAAGTATATCCCTCACTACAACAAAGCAAAATATCCTCTTTGCTAAGTCTGTAACGCTCACAATGCTTATTACTTTTGCGAATCCCACAGTAATAACAGTCGTTTTTGCAATAGTTACTTATTTCAATGAGTCCGCGAACAAAAATTTTGTTTTTGTAAACCGCTTTCCTTTTTTGTTCGGCTAGACCTCTTAAAAGCTCAGAGGCTTTTTCGTCACGGTTTAAAATTAAATATTCATACTCGTCTATTGTAAGTTCTTCGCCTATATATATATTATGTATAAGCTGTTGAAGTTTTTTATCCATTTGTAATCACACTCGAATATGCGGTTTTAACGCTTATCCCGTCAAGACTGCCGATTTTACCCGAAAGCGTGGAGATTACATTTTGCGGAGCGTCAATCGCAATACTTATTATATTAATGTTCTTCTCGCGGTAGGGAATACCCATTCTGCCTATTATGTAGCTACCGTAATCGTGCAAAAGACTGTTGAGCTTTTCCACAGTATCTACCTTTTCAACGATAATTCCCATAACACAAACTCTGGTTTCCATTTTATTCACTCCTAAAAAATGCCGCACTGCATAAAAGCGGTGCGGCATAGTAATAGTATAAAAATTAAGCCGTCACCTTTCAGTCAGAGATTCTTTGTGTCAGGTGCTACATATATTATATAACGAAAAGTAAAATTTTTCAAGCATTATATTATATATGTTCTAAAATGTGTATTACATATATATAATATAGTATAAGTATCATTCAGAATTATTTAAGAGTCCTTTTTATTGTACACACTCGAGTTTAAAATAAAATTAAACTAAACACTTGACAAACTCAGGGTGATTGGTTATAATAAGATTATCGAACAAATGTTCGGGAGGTTAAAATTATGTCAGCTATACATACTTTACAAACAGTTTTTGAGCTTGCAGTCATTATTTTTATTGTATGGGGATTTTTTAATGAGGACAAGCTGATTTCCTTTGAAAAAAGATTATTATCCTCTCTCCGCCGTCGCAGAATAAAGGTAATAAAGGCAAAACGCGATATAGTTAGGAATGTGTAATATAGAATCATTTGTCTTCTTTGACTGCTTATATTTATATATGCGGCCGAGGGAAGCATAGGTTTTTGCACTTTAGGTTTTAAAGTTCGGCAAATGCGCTTTAAAATGAGGTTTTTGACTTTTGTCACAAAAAAAGCTTTTATTTTTTTACATTTTTGAGATAGAAATATTAAAAAAAATGCTTGCAAAAATAAAACACCAATGCTATAATACCAATAGTATAAGGCGTTAATGTCCGTTTTATACCCTTTTAGCGCCTTGTCTGCCTGTGTTTAGCACAGCAGAAATTAAAATAATTGGCTAATGCCGGATAGGAGAAGACCCCAATGAAAACTCTTTTAAAAAGACTTTTCGCTTGCTGCATGGCTGTGTGTATGGTAGTTACTATGTGCTCAGTATTGTTCACAGTAAGCGCAGCAGAGGCTACTACAGGCACAGTGACTGTTATAAGTGAACCTATCACACCCGATGACACCACTGCAGTGGTTTCTGTTCAAATCGAGGCGGGTTTAAAGGCCGCTACTGTTTGGGTAAGTTTGCCCGAAGGTTTAACCACTGCATCAGTTTCTAAGGTTGAACTTAAAGCTGTAGCGAATTTAGACAAACTTTCACTTACTTATGCAAATGCTAACGGAGCGAAGGTTTTGTTACCTGACGATTCAACTGCTGAGGATATTTATTTCTCAGAAGTCGCACCAAAGGTAGAAAACAACGAGATGGGCTTCATCGTTGAAACTGACGGTACAATCGTATCAGATGTTATCACAATTGAAATTACATATACAGGCACATTTGCTAAAGGCAAATATGCAGTTACTATCGGTGAAGAAACAAAAGTTGGTTATGCTGGTGATGAAGACCTTGTAAATCTTACAAAGACCAATGGTGCTATCGTTGTAGAAGAGGCTCATACTTGCACACCTGCAGAACCAGTTATCGAAAATCAGGTTCCTGC
>JAZNJT010000043.1:0-3829 GCA_045578145.1 Acutalibacteraceae bacterium | reverse complement strand
ATATCCTTAGGTCCTTGACAAGCACCTGAAAGGAACACACCTGCAGTAGGACTTTCAACAGGACGAAGTTTTGGATGTGCTTCGGTAAAGAAATCGTTAGTATCCATACTTGCAGTAAGCATAGTAGCAAGCGGACGGGCGGATTTATCAGGCTCGATAGCTGCCGCCAATACAACCAAGTCTGCATCAATATGCAACTGCTTATTTGAAATAAGGTCAGATGCCTGAACCTTTAACTTATCACCCTCAGGCGTTACCTTGCCAACCATACCCTTTACATATTTAACTCCATATTCTTCTACTGCACGGCGGTAGAATTCATCAAAGTTTTTACCCGGAGTACGTACATCTATATAGAATACATAAACCTCTGTATCTGGATATTTATCACGTGTCAGCATTGCATGTTTTGCAGTATACATACAGCAAATCTTTGAGCAATATTCCTTACCCTTTTCAGCACAAGCTTCACAACGGGAACCGACACACTGAACAAAAACAATGGTATGTGGATGCTTGCCATCAGAAGGACGTACAAGCTTACCCGCAGAAGGACCTGCCGCATTGGTAAGACGTTCAAATTCCAAAGAAGTGATAACATCCTTAGACTGACTGTAAGCAAACTCGTCAAACTTATCCATACTAATAGGATTAAAACCTGTTGCTACAACAATAGCACCGTATTTCTCTTCAATATATTCGTCCTTTTGTGTATAGTCGATAGCACCTGCAGCACAAACCTTTGAACAAATACCGCACTTGCCGTTTTTAAGCATATTGCAAGCATTTGGGTCAATGGTAGCAACCTTTGGTACCGCCTGTGCAAAAGAAATGTATATTGCACTGCGATTATCCATACCAAGATTAAACTCGTTAGGGATTTTCTTCATTGGACATTTTTCAACACAAGCACCGCAGCCTGTACAGATATCTTCTTTAACATATCTAGCATTTTTCTTAATAGTTACATCAAAGTTTCCAACAAAGCCTTGAACATCTGTGACCTCACTGTAAGAAAAAATTCTTATTTTTTCATTTTGTGCAACGTCAACCATCTTTGGAGTTAAAATACACGCCGCACAGTCGAGTGTTGGGAAGGTCTTATCAAGCTGTGCCATTTTACCGCCTATAGTTGGCTTCTTTTCTACTATATCAACAGGGAATCCCGCATCGGCAATATCAAGCGCAGTTTGAATACCTGCAATACCGCCACCGATTACCAATGCACGTTTGGTGACGGGCGATTCACCTGGGGTAAGAGGCGCATTAAGGTTAACCTTAGCAATAGCCGCTTTACCTAAAATAATTGCTTTTTCCGTACCTGTAAGTATATCCTTATGTACCCAAGAGCATTGCTCACGGATATTTGCAATCTCAACCATATACGGATTAAGACCTGCAGCTGCCGCGGTTTTACGGAATGTTGCTTCGTGCATTCTCGGAGAACAAGAACATACTACAATACCTGTAAGACTATGTTCCTTAACGGCTTCTTTTATCATATCCTGACCCGCTTGAGAACACATATATTGATAATTGGTGGAAAAGACTACACCAGGCTCGCTTTTCAAGGCTTCAGACACTGCCTGAACATCAACTGTACCCGCAATGTTACTGCCACACCAACATACAAAAACACCAACTCTTTGCATTTGTCTTTTCCTCCTTTACTTTGTATATTTTCTAAATGCGCTAACGAGCAACTGTTGTGGTGTATCATCATCAACGATTTGTGGAACATCGTTTGGTGTCATATGATTTGCACCCTGTTGTCTTATTGCGGTAAGACGCACTGCTTCGACAACCTTTGCAGGCTCTACTCCGCGAGGACATCTATCAATACACGCAAAACAAGATAAACACTTATAAAGCGATTTTGAATTAATCAATGGCTCTATATCGCCACTTTCTACCATATTTACAAACTGATGCGGATGATATTCCATCTCATCGTATGCTGGGCAGGTTGCAGAACACTTGCCGCAACGCATACATTTACTAACATCTGCACCGCTGATGCGTATAATTTCATCACGAAGATACTCATTATTATTCATTTGTATCCTCCTTTACGCCAAGGGCTTGTGCCAAAAGCTCTGTAAAATAAACCACCGGAATATTTGCGCCACTCTTTATAAGGTTGTATTTGCAAAGAGGACAAGCTGTAATAATCATATCGGCACCGTTTGCCTTTGCATTTTCTATGATTGCGTTGCTGTTCTTTTTAGCAACTTCGGGACTATCTACCGAAATATATCCCCCGCAGCATTCGTTTCTTTTTGCATAAACTACTGCTTGGGCGCCAAGTGATTTAATAAAATCTTCCATAATAGTTGGATTTTCGGGGTCATCCATTTTCATTACACTATTAGGACGCAAAAGCAAGCAACCGTAATATGCCGCAATCTTTTTACCCTTAAGGCTATTTACAACCTTTTCTTTAAGCACATCAAAGCCAACCAAATCACGAAGCATTTCAAGGTAATGATAAACCTCAGCTTCACCAGAATAAGTGCCATCCGCCGCCATATATCTGTTGACCTTATCCGCAAATGCAGAATTGGTCTGCACAGCGTAGTTTGTTTGCTTAATAACATTATGACAGGCAGAACAAACTGTTACTAAGGGTTGATTTTTATCCTTTGCATATTTCAATGTGCGAACAGATGAGAGCTTTGTAGCAACCTCATCGTTTGCGGTTGTAAAAACACCTCCGCAGCATTGCCAATCTTCGATTTCTTCCAACGTAACACCCAAAGCCTCTGCAGATTTGTAAGCATACATATCAAGGTCTTTAGCCTTGTTTTTCAGAGTGCATCCAGGGAAATAACTAACCTTCATTAAAGTACCTCCGATTTATACCATCTCTTCAGGATGGAAAACCTCATCAAATTTCTCAGCAGTCAAGAAGCCAAGTTCTACACAAGCTTCTTTAAGTGAAATATTATCTTTAAATGCTTTTTTTGCTGTCTTTGCAGCATTTTCGTAACCGATATATGGGTTAAGCGCAGTAACAAGCATTAAAGAATTATGCAAGTTATGATGCATTTTTTCTTTATTTGCCTTAATACCTACAGCACAGTTTTTATTAAACGATAAAATAGCTTCAGACAAAAGACGAGCAGACTGTAAGAAGTTATAAATACATACAGGCATAAATACATTAAGCTCAAAGTTACCCTGAGAAGCCGCCATACCGATAGCGACATCATTTCCCATTACTTGAACTGCAACCATTGTTACAGCTTCGCACTGTGTTGGGTTAACCTTACCTGGCATAATTGATGAACCAGGTTCATTTTCAGGAATAAAGATTTCACCTAGACCGTCGCGAGGTCCCGATGCCAACCAACGAACGTCATTAGCAATCTTCATCATATCACAAGCGAGAGCTTTAATAGCGCCATGCGCAAACACAAGCTCATCTTTAGATGTAAGCGCATGGAATTTGTTACTTGCTGTAACAAATTCTTTGCCTGTGATTTTAGAAACTTCTTCTGCAACACCCGTATCAAAGCCTTTTGGAGCGTTAAGACCTGTACCTACAGCTGTACCGCCGAGTGCTAATTCACGAAGCGGATCAATTGAACGTTTAATTAGCTCAACGTCTTTTTCAAGGCTTGAACGCCAACCGCTGATTTCCTGACTGAATTTAATAGGAGTTGCATCCTGAAGATGTGTTCTGCCGCTCTTTACAATTCCCTCATTTTCTGCTTCCAGTCTTTTAAATGTGCTAATTAATTCCTCAACTGCAGGGATAAGCTTATCTTCCAAAATTAAAACTGCCGCAATGTGCATTGCTGTTGGGAATGTATCATTAGATGACTGG
>JAZNJT010000042.1:0-2009 GCA_045578145.1 Acutalibacteraceae bacterium | reverse complement strand
AAAACGCCTTCAAACTTTATACTGTGAGAATCAAGCACATCTATAATTTTATCTGCACCGTTACCCATTCCGTAGAGCAAAATAGGTTTTTGGGCAGATTTTAAATATTTCCAAAGTTCTCTTTCCATAATTAATTCCTCTCAAATTTTTACTAACTGATATAATATTCTACAATAAACACTCTGGATTTACAAGAGGTAACACTTATGCACAAAACACTTAATAACTATTACAAGGAAAAATTCGGTTGCAAGGTTTATAAGCTATCTATTGATGCGGGCTTTACCTGCCCTAACCGCGACGGCACGCTTTCGGATAAAGGTTGTATTTTCTGCTCAGAGTGTGGCAGCGGTGAATTCGCAGAAAGCGGTAGCAGTATACCTGAACAGCTTGAAAGAGCAAAAAGAAGAGTTGAAAACAAAATAAAAGGCGGCAAATACATAGCATATTTTCAATCTTTTACTAATACCTACGCAAATGTGGAAAAATTAGAAAAGCTTTATAGAGAAGCTCTTGAGCCCGAATTTATAGTAGGAATTAATATTGCAACAAGACCTGACTGTTTATCCCAAGATACTGTTAAGTTACTAGAAGAACTAAATAAAATTAAACCTGTGACAGTAGAGTTAGGGTTGCAAACCTCTAACGAAAAAACGGCAGAATATATCCGACGTGGTTATAAAAATGAAATATATCTTGATGCTGTAAAAAGACTTAAAAATGTAAACTTAGAGGTTGTAACGCATATTATAATAGGACTTCCGTTTGAAACAAAGGATGATGCTGTAAGAACAACTGAATTTTGCGTAAACTCGGGGACTGACGGCTTTAAATTTCACCTATTGCACGTGCTTAAAAATACCGATTTGGAAAAAGAGTATCTAAACGGCAAATTCCGTTGCCTTGAATTAGAAGAATATGCAGAAATTCTAAAGGCTTGTCTTGATATTTTGCCAAAGGACGCTGTTGTTCACAGAATCACGGGCGACGGGGATAAAAAATCTCTGGTAGCGCCACTTTGGTCTGCCGATAAAAAGAAAGTTTTAAACTATATTAATAAATTTTTATCAATTAATAATTGATATATTCATAAAAAAATGGTATTATATTCTTGAATTAAATTATGGAGATGCAAAATATGAAAATTAGAATAGCAATAGCAGGCTACGGCAATTTAGGCCGCGGCGTTGAGTGTGCAATAAAACAAAATCCCGATACAGAGCTTTACGGTGTTTTTACAAGACGTGCACCCGAAACAGTAAAAACTCTTACAAACGCTGCTGTTTACCATATTGATGACATTTTAAACCACAAGGAAAATATAGATGCACTAATTATATGTGGTGGCTCTGCTACAGATTTGCCCACTCAAACTCCCTACCTTGCAGAGCATTTCAATGTTGTAGATAGCTTTGATACCCATGCAAAAATTCCTGAGCATTTCAATAATGTTGACAAAACTGCTAAATCAGGTAACAAAATAGCTATGATTTCGGTTGGTTGGGACCCAGGTATGTTTTCACTCAACCGTCTTTATGCTGAAGCTATTTTGCCAAACGGTAACGATTATACATTTTGGGGCAAAGGTGTAAGCCAAGGACATTCCGATGCTATAAGAAGAATAGACGGGGTAATTGATGCTCGTCAGTATACTATTCCCGTAAATGAAGCTGTAGAAAGCGTGAGAAACGGCAAAAATCCAACTCTCACTACCCGTCAAAAGCATACAAGAGAATGCTTCGTGGTTGCAGAGGAAGGCGCAGACCTTAAAAGAATTGAAACCGAAATTAAAACAATGCCTAACTATTTTTCAGATTATAATACCACAGTTCATTTTATAACTATGGAAGAAATGAAGCAAAACCACTGCGGTATCCCCCACGGCGGCATGGTTATGAGAAGCGGAAAAACAGGATTAAATAATGAAAACACACATATTATTGAATATAGCTTAAAGCTTGATTCCAACCCCGAATTCACTTCCTCTGTACTTGTAGCTTATGCACGCG
>JAZNJT010000041.1:0-1623 GCA_045578145.1 Acutalibacteraceae bacterium | reverse complement strand
AACCCTATTAAATACTAAGAAAGCAGAACAATCTGATGGAACATTCTTTAAACAGCAACGAAAACTTAGCACTGCAAAAGCCGATTATTGAGTTTCGCGGTGTTTCAAAAACCTACCAGACAGGTACTCACGCCCTTGAAGATGTGAATATCAGCATAACAAAAGGTGAATTTGTGTTTGTGGTTGGTTCTTCAGGCGCAGGTAAAAGTACATTTATGAAACTTATTATGCGTGAAGAAAAAGCCAACACAGGAAAAATCATTGTAAACGGTTTTAATCTTACGGGTATGAAACGAAAACAAATACCGATGCTCAGAAGAACTATGGGTATAGTATTTCAGGATTTCAGATTAATTCCTACAATGAATGTATATCAAAATGTTGCATTTGCAATGCATGTTGTAGGCGCTAGCGGTAAAGATGTTCGCCGTGAGGTTACAAAAGCTTTGGCAAAGGTTGGTCTTGGACATAAGGCACGCTCTATGCCCTCCCAACTTTCAGGCGGTGAGCAGCAGCGTGTTGGACTTGCCCGTGCACTCGTTAATAATCCCGATATTATAATTGCAGACGA
Source organism: Acutalibacteraceae bacterium (assembly GCA_045578145.1). Taxonomy (GTDB): domain Bacteria; phylum Bacillota; class Clostridia; order Oscillospirales; family Acutalibacteraceae; genus UBA737. The sequence goes on along the minus strand of JAZNJT010000041.1, from coordinate 1,052 downwards.
GCCCACTGGTAACGTTGACCCTAATATGTCCTATGAAATTGTGAATATGCTTACAGAAATCAACAAACAGGGCACCACCATTCTTATGGTAACACACGACCATAACCTTGTGCGTGACTTCCAGCACCGAGTTATTATGCTGGATAGAGGTAAAATTGTAGCAGATAACGCCGGAGGTACTATTTAATGAAATTAGGAAGTATAAAATACCTCGCTGGCGAGGGAGTTAAAAACACTTGGGCTAACCGCCTTATGACAATAGCCTCTGTAGGTGTTCTGGTAGCATGTATGGTTATAATCGGTCTTGCAATCTTGATTTCCGAAAACGTAAGCAAAGCTATCGGAAATCTTGAACAACAAAATGTTGTTATGGCTTATATGAAAGACTATAACTGGGCGCTTTACGGCAATGACAATGAAAATGATGCTTCTTCTGAAGCCACAGACTCCGAAAGCACAGAAGATACTGATAAAAACGGAATTAAATCTTCCGATTATATTATTCATAACGATGAAGAAGCAAAAGCTCTCTGCAATGAAATAGCAAAGCTTCCAAATGTGGCAGAGGTTATATTTGTTTCAAGTGAGGAAGGATTAAATACCGTTAAGGCATCTATGCTTGAAGGTCAGGAAGAATATTTCACTTTCCTTGATGATGAATACGGCAACCCGATTTCCTGTGCCGCCAAAGTCAAAATGAAAGATATGGCACTGTTTAGCGAAACGGTTGAAAAGATTAAGCAGATAGACGGAATTGATACCATTCAGTCGCAGGACGACCTTGCAGAAAAAATCAATGCAATCAAAACAGGTCTTGGTGTTGCAGGTATCTGGATTATTGCAATTCTTGTCCTTATATCCCTTGTTATAGTTTCTAATACAATTCGAGTTACTATGTACACAAGAAAACTTGAAATAAGCATAATGAAAGCTGTCGGCGCTACCGATGCATTTGTGCGTATCCCCTTTGTTGTAGAAGGTATGCTGATAGGTCTTATATCTGCTCTTATTGCAGAGGGTATACTTTATTTCTGCTACAGAGTAGCAACCGA
>JAZNJT010000040.1:0-9794 GCA_045578145.1 Acutalibacteraceae bacterium | reverse complement strand
TTGTTTACTTTGGCATATTAATAGCACTGTTAGATGGCATATGGAAATGGCTTTTGGGCATTATTCCACTTGCTTTCTCTGCTGTTATGCTCAAGGTTTGCATAGAAAGAATAAACGAAATAAAGAAGGGTGAAGAAGATGATCTTAGTAAATACTGATTATATTAATGGAAAAGAATTAGAAATGTTAGGCCTTGTAAAAGGTAGCACAATCCAATCTAAACATATTGGAAAGGATATCTCCCAAAGTTTCAAAACCTTAGTCGGCGGTGAACTTAAATCCTACAACGAAATGATGAACGAGGCTCGTGCTCTTGCTACCAAGAGAATGGTTGCAGAAGCCGAAGAACTCGGCGCAGATGCTATAGTCAATATTCGCTACGCATCCTCTGCTGTTATGCAGGGTGCAGCTGAAGTTATTGTGTACGGGACAGCGGTTAAGTTTGTAAAATAATTTTAAGCGTCGCTTCGGCGGCGCTTTTTGCTTTCTTCTTTCTTAGAGAAAATATTTAACTTGTGATGTTGACTTAGGAATGCGTTTGTGTTGCATTCTGTGAACCATATTTTTAGAGGTGTATGTTGCGATAAATGAACCTTATTTTTTTATATAAGTTAGGTTAAATAAATTTAATACTGGCAACCGTGTTGCAAGGTTTGAACCGTAACCCTGTTCCAAGTTTTATTCCATATGACAAAACTATGTTGCAAAACTCGATCTTATTGGTATTCCACTTTTTATTCCACCTCCTAAAAATGATTGTTGTAACAAATGAACCATAACGATTATGGTAGTATGGATTAAAATTTGGGTTAAAAGGTGGAATAGCGTTATTTGTCTTGATGGTTCAAAAGTTGGAACACGAATAGGCTTATGCCTGAACAAAAGAGCGAAAAAAGCATTCCGCAAAAACACCCTCCCCCTTATAGGGTAATTATTGATTTAAATTAATAATCGTTTTTTATGGGGCTTGAGGCGACAAAACCTTACTTAAAATTAGCTCAAATGCTTAATTTTGCTCATTTTTGTTTTATTTTCCGTTTTAAATGATTTTTCAATAAAAACTCTATAAAAATGATTGTCCGTTCGGGATGATTAGAGTTTGAGAGTCTTTTTGCGGCGAGTTATCGCTTCCAGAGGACTCTCTTTTTTGAGCAAAAAGTAACGCTCAGTTTGTCGGAGAATTATCTTTTAACTATGACTTTACTGAGCGTTATACTTTCAGTTATTTATGACAGAAAAATTATTATCGTTTTGAGGTTGACAAGAGGGGGGCAATCTAAGCATATCGAACTGTAGGTTCGTAGGCTCATTTCAAAATGAGAATCATCCTATCATCTCGAAAAGAAAATCCGCTTGTCATTTCAAAATGATAAAATAATCATCTCAAAATGACAGCTATCCCCCTCATTTCAAAACGATAGTTTTGCCTAAAATTAATCTTCTATTAATCTATAAAAAATCTATGACTGTCATTTGCAAATGAGTATCATACTATCATCGCAAAAAGAAAATCATCATCATTTAAAACCGACACTCATATAAAAATTATTCCAATAAAAGCAGACGGTCCGTGCCGAAAGGTGCGGACCGTTTAAGTTTTCTTGAAATGAAGCATTAACCTTCCTTATACATTAAGTGCGCCCAAGAAAAGAAAAACCTCCCACCGTTAATCTTTTCTTGAAATGCAGAAAAAACATTCCTCAAATTCATTATAAGATTTTCGCTTAAAAACATTCCACTCTGTTTGTGAGCGAAAATCTTTGTTGCGGCACAAAGTCAGGGAAAGTAGCTTTGTGTACCAAAATGTTTTTTCGCAGCAGGCACAAGCTGGCTGACGTAGCGAAAATATTTTCGTCAGAAAAACAGGCACAGGTAAACCGTCATAGCGCGGTGTGCCTAACTACATATCTTTTATTGATAACTAAAAATGATGAAGGAGAAATTCAAATTACAAAGATATGAATAAAGAAATTTATGGACAAGAGCAACCTTGGATTCCGTGTTTTGTATTAAACCGCTCAAATATTGTCCATAATTATTACAGAAAGGAAGGTAGCATACTTTGAAATTTAAAGTTCGAATTTTTATGGGCGACAAAGAAATTACCCACGAGGAACTGAAGAATTATGTCATCAAAGGTAACAATACGATTGATCGTATTGTTAATAGCATTGTTGACAGAGCCATCATTACGGAAGACGGCGAGGTTGTTTTGCCCGAGCCTTCCCGTGACAAGAATCCGGCCTAAGTTTTAGGTTATTATAATCGGAATCCAACCGATGCAGTTTTGCATCGGGATACATAAACAATTTCGACAAAATATGGTATTTTGTCAATACACCTTGTGTTTGGTGTAAAAGTATGCTACAATAATAAAAAAAGATGAAAAGGGGTGTGCTAATGGGTTGGCTCGAAAAGAACTTAAATTCAGATAAGTGGACAGAGATTTTATTTGATACCGATAAAATCGATACCGACAGTGACGGAAACTTTCTAATCAATGTTGCTTACCGCCGTGTTTCTACCGATAAGCAGGCAGAAGAAGGCTTTGGTTTGGATGTTCAGCGTAATGACATCATCCGATATTGTCAGTATAACAATGTTAATAACTGTGTGCTTTTTACCGATGATGGTGTCACCGGTACCACAATGGATCGTCCCGGTCTTAATCATTTTGTTGAGCTTGTGGACCGATTTAACCGTGGTGCTTCAAAAATTAAAATCAACTGTTTTATCGTGCCGAGGATTGACCGACTTTCCCGTTCACTGCTTGGCACACTTCAGTTCATCCAGGATTATATCGTTGACCGTAAGGATAGTAAAAACAGCCTCGTTAACACAAATACATACGACATTAACTTCGTAAGTATTGCTGAACCTTTTGTCAGCGTGGACCGAAACAATCCCACTTCTAAACTGATGTTGGTCTTGTTTGCCGGTCTTGCCGAGTACGACCGTGACCAAATCGTTTATAAAATGAAACGCGGACGTGAAGAACGCATAAAGTCGGGTAAGCCGATGGGCGGCGGTAATCAGCCATATGGCTACAGATACAATCGTGAAACCGGAAACTACGATGTTGTCCCCGAAGAAAAAGAAAAGGTTCGGGAAATCTTTCGTCTGTATGTTGAGGAAAAGATGCCGCCTGCAAAAATTTCGGATTTGTTGGGCTTCAAGGGTGAACGTATTGTTGTGCAGATATTAAAACGTCGCACGTCACTCGGATATTTGGTCTACAAGGGCAAGGAGTACGCAGGTAATCACGAACCACTTATTGACGAAAAAATCTTTTATGAGGCACAAGAGGAAATGGAACGCCGCAGCATAACCTATGCCCGTTCACAGTACCTTTTAAGCGGACTTTTGGTTTGTGGAGATTGCGGTGCCAAAATGCGCTATCAAAAATGGGGCAAGAGTGTAAAAATCGTCTGCTATTCTCAGCAAACTACAAAACAGTATCTTATAAAAGATCCCGATTGTAAGAATCTAAAATATTTTGCTGAGGATGTTGAAGAGGCGGTTGTGCAAGAATTGTTCCAGATGTCTTACCTTAATAATAAAAATACAAAGAAGACAGTTTCGCAGTTTGAGGTGTTGGATAACCTTAAATTGAAAATTCGCCGCAAGCAAGAAGAGATTAAACGTCTTTATAACATTTACGCAGAAAAGGGCACCGAACAACTTTTAGAGGTTATCAGTGAACGTGAGCGAGAAATCGACCGACTGCAAGAGGCGGTGGAAAATGAGAGCAAAAAATCTACTATCGCTATTAAGGTTGAACGTTCTAAGGAGCTTTTACGTGACCTTCAAAAGTCTTGGGGAGTAATGAGCATTGAAGAAAAGAAGCATGTGTGTGACCAGCTTATAGACAAGGTTATCATCAGCGGCGCTGACGGTCAGCCGAGTATTATGGTTAAATTTAAACTGCAAGAGTATCTTTTGGAAGACAATAAATAATGAAATAATTAGTTTGAGGACACAGTTATTTAGATTTGTGTCCTCAATTTTTTTTAAAACACTTGATTTTTTTAAAATTGTGATATATAATATTATCAAATCACGATTTAGTAAATCACGATTTGAATTTACGGAGGTTTTGATATGTTTATTGGAAGAGAGGCAGAATTAAAGTTTCTTCAGGATAAATTTGATAACGAGAATGGTCAGCTTGTTGTTCTTTATGGCAGACGTCGTGTGGGCAAAACCGAAACATTAAGGGAGTTTTGCAAAGGAAAAAAGCATGTGTTTTATTCCTGCACGCAAAGTACCGATAAAGTTCAGCTTTCCAAATTCTCAAAGCATATTCTAAAAGAGGATATCCCTGCAAAACAATATATTTCCGAGTTTGCAGATTGGGAGAGTGCTTTTCGTTCTGTTTTAGATTTTCCTTTCGGAGATCAAAAGAAACTACTCATTATAGATGAGTTCCCATATATGTGTAAGGGAAACAAAAGCATCCCCTCTGTGCTGCAGAATCTTTGGGATGCTGAGCTTAAAGATAAAAATGTAATGATTGTATTGTGCGGTAGCGCAATGAGTTTTATCGAGAAAGAATTACTTGCCGAAAAAAATCCGCTTTACGGAAGGGCAACAGGCATTTATAAAATGACCGAGATGGGCTTTTATGATGCTGTTAAATTCTTCCCGAATTATTCGGATAAAGATAAGGTATTGGCATATTCCATACTTGGCGGTATTCCGCATTATCTTCGCCAGTTTAGTTCAAAGCTTTCATTAGCGGAGAATATTAAAAGAAATATCCTAACTAAAGGCTCGGTTTTATATAGCGAGGTTGATTTTTTACTCCATCAGGAACTTCGTGAAACCCCTATATACAACTCAATTATTGAGGCGGTAGCTCTTGGCAACACAAAGCTTAATGACATCAGTCAAAAATCTCTTGTAGAGGACACATCAAAAACAAGTGTATATCTTAAAAATCTTATCGAGCTTGGAATTGTTGAGCGTGAGTTTTCAGTCGATTCCAAAAGCAAGGAAAAAGCCAACTCTAACAGAGGTACCTATCGCTTGACCGATAATTTCTTTAGATTTTGGTATGCGTTTGGTTTTACGAATTTCTCTCAGCTTGAAGACGGTGATGTAGACGGCGTTTATGATTATGTTATTGCACCGGTACTGCACGAGTTTGCATCCTTTACTTTCGAAGATGTCTGCAAAGAGTTTGTAAGAGAGATGCAGAAGAAAAATGAGTTGCCTTTCCGTTATTCAAAAATGGGTAGATGGACAGGGAAAACTACGGTGCGTGATAAGGATGCACCAAAAGGCGTTAGAGTTGCTGAAACCGAAATTGATATCCTCTGCATCGGAAAGGGTGGCAAGGAGTATTTGGTTGGTGAATGTAAGTTCAAAAATACACCGTTCGATTATTCCGAGTATCTTGATACTGTTACAAAACTCACACCACTTAAAGAGACTGCAAAGTTTTATTACGCTCTTTTTTCTGAATCAGGGTTTGATGACAAGGTTGTATCAGAGACGGATAATAACGACAATATTACGCTCTATAATCTTAATCAAATTGTAAATTACAAATGACAAGTAATTTACAGTTATTGTCAGTTGACCGAAGACTCCAAAAAAAGTATAATATTTAGTGGATAATTTATATGACATTAAGAGGATGGATAAAGGTTCATCCTCTGTGTATATTACTTTTTCGCCATTCTATAACCATTCCTATGATTATTGGTGAAATCAGAAGATATCTCAGAGATAACAGTGCAATTAGGGTGAGCCGTTCAATAAAGGATACCGCGTACAAAGCGATGCAGGCTAAGGAAAAGTTAATGTCCCAAAACCAGAATGAGCCTACTGTTAGTGAAATTGCAAAGGAACTTGGCATACCGAGAGCTGAGGTGGTAATAGCTCTCGAAAGTATTGTCAGTCCAATGTCACTTTATGACCCAATTTATTCTGACGGCGGAGATACTATTTATGTTCTTGACCAATTGGGTGATAATAATGATGACAATAACTGGCTTGATGAAATATCACTGAAAGAGGCTATTAAGGATTTGAGCGAGCGAGAAAAGCATATTTTAACTTTAAGGTTTATGCAAGGTAAGACTCAGATGGAGGTATCCCGCGAAATAGGTATTAGTCAGGCTCAGGTATCGCGTCTTGAAAAAGGTGCGCTTGATAAGATTAAGACATAAAAAATCGGTGTTTTCACCGATTTTTTATTATATAAATATTTAAAATATACTTGTGTATTGCCAATAATTGTTTTATAATAACAATGATTAGTTTTTAAATTTTAAAAAAGAGGAATTATAAATGAGAATAGTTATAAAAATAGGAACCTCTACCTTGGCACACAGCACAGGTAGAATAAATATTCGCAGAGTTGAAGAACTTTGCAAGGTGATAAGTGACTTAAAAAATGCTGGACACGAAATTATTCTTGTATCCTCAGGTGCTATTGGGATGGGTGTTGGAAAGCTTGCTCTCAGTGGCAAGCCTACCGATATCCCCACAAAGCAAGCGGCAGCTGCCGTAGGTCAGTGCGAGCTTATGTATGTATATGATAAGCTTTTTTCTGAGTATAATCATACAGTGGCTCAAATTCTTATTACAGGAGCGGATATTGAACACGCCGAACGCAGAGAAAACTTTGAAAACACAATGCGCAGACTGTTAGAACTTAATGTGCTTCCTATTGTGAACGAAAACGATTCTATTGCAACAGATGAAATAGTAATAGGAGATAATGATACATTAGGCGCTATAGTTGCTACTACATTATCGGCAGATTTGCTTATCATTCTTTCTGATATAGATGGACTTTTTACCGCTGACCCACATAAAAATAAAGATGCTGTGCTTCTACATACAGTTAAAGAGATTACTCCTGAAATTGAAAAAATGACAGGCGGTGCAGGCAGTGAGTTGGGGACTGGCGGTATGGCTACTAAAATTAATGCTGCAAAAATAGTTAATGAAAAAGGTACTGACATGGTAATAGCTAACGGAAAAGATCCTGATATTTTGTATGATATAGTCAACGGAAAAGATGTTGGAACATTATTTAAAGCAAAGGTAGAAATTTAATGATTACTACAAATGAAATTTTACTAAAAGCCAAAGCGGTAACCAAAAATGCCCCGCTAAAATCCGAGGTTAAGAATAATGCTTTAAGGGCTATGGCTAAATCACTTATTGATAATAAGGATTTGATACTTGAAGCTAATAAACTTGATGTAGAAAAAGCCATTGGCACCGTAAGCGATGTAATGATTGACAGGTTAATGCTCGACTCTAAGAGAATTGAGAGTATGGCAAACGGAATTTTAGAGGTTGCAAAATTGCCCGACAATGTGGGCGAGGTTCTAGAAAAAACAGAGCATAAAAACGGACTTATTATTGAAAAAACTGCTATTCCGTTTGGTGTTGTTGCAATTATTTATGAAAGCAGACCAAATGTAACATCAGATGCGGCTGCGCTAAGTTTTAAAAGTGGAAATGTGTGTGTGCTTCGAGGCGGAAAGGAAGCATATTTAAGTGCCAATGCTATTGTGAAAGCTCTCAAAATGGGACTTTCTTCTGTTGGCGTTGATGAAAATTATATAAATCTTATTGAGGATACTACACGGCAAAGCGCTAACGAGCTTATGACAGCGGTTGGACTTGTGGATTTACTTATACCTCGAGGCGGTAAGGGTCTTATTAAGGCTTGTACTGAAAATGCCAAGGTACCTTGTATTGAAACTGGAACAGGCATTTGTCATATTTATATCGATGAGTATGCAGACCTTGATAAAGCTTTGGATATTGTAAATAATGCAAAACTGAGCCGTCCTTCTGTTTGCAACGCAGCAGAGGTTTGCCTTGTTAATAAGAAGATTGCTAATCAATTTTTACCAAAGTTAAAAAATAACTTCGATGGTAAGGCAGAGTTAATCGGTGACATTGGTGTATGTGAAATTATTGATGTAATTAAAGCAGATGAAAGTAGTTTCGATACCGAATTTTTAGATTATAAAATGGCTGTAAAGCTCGTGGAAGATGTAGCCGATGCAGTTGAGCATATACAGGAGCATTCTACACATCACAGTGAAAGCATTGTAACAGAAAATGAGCAAAATGCTAATTATTTTGTTTCCTGTGTTGATTCTGCGGCGGTATATATTAATGCATCAACCCGTTTTACCGATGGCGGTGAATTTGGACTCGGCTGTGAAATGGGTATTTCCACCCAAAAGCTTCATGCAAGAGGACCTATGGGACTGAAAGAATTAAATACTTATAAATATATCATCAAGGGTAACGGGCAGGTGAGATAATTATGTCAACGGTTAAATACGGATTTATAGGAACGGGTAATATGGGCGCGGCTTTGGCACGTGCTGTTACAAAGGCTGTAGGCAGTAGCGATGTAATTCTTTCGGATAAAAACACCGCAAAAGCCGAGGTTTTAGCTAATGAGTTAAAATGCTCATTCGGTGAAATTTCTGCCGTAGCCTCAAGCGCTAAGTTTATTTTTTTGGGAGTAAAGCCACAGGTTATGCGCGAGGCTTTAGAAAGCATTAAACCTATTCTTGAAAAGAGAGCAGACCGCTTTGTTTTAATTTCAATGGCGGCAGGACTTAGTATTTCTTCTATAACAGAAATGGCAGGTAAAAATTATCCAATAATCAGAATAATGCCAAATACACCTGTTTCGGTAGGTAAGGGTATGATACTTTATTCTGTTTCCAAGGAAGTTTTTATAGATGAAATAGGTGAATTTTGCAAAGGTCTTGAAAAGGCGGGCAGACTTGATAAATTAAATGAAAGCTTAATGGATGCGGCATCTGCTCTTTCAGGATGCGGACCTGCATTTGTTTATATGTTTGCACAAAGCCTTGCAGATGGGGCTGTTGAATGCGGACTTCCACGTGATAAGGCAATTTTGTATGCTTCACAAACCCTTTCGGGTGCGGCTGAGTTATTGTTAGTTTCAGGTAAGCATGCAGAGGTATTAAAGGATGAGGTTTGCAGTCCTGGTGGTAGCACAATATCAGGCGTTCATGCTTTAGAGGAAAATTCTTTCAGAGGTGTGGTTATGGATGCTGTGAAGTCCTCTTTTAACAGAACAAAGGAACTTGGTAAATAAATTCAATTCACTCGTAAAACCGATTTGTAAATAAAAACAAAAATAAAGGCTATCGCCTCTTGGCGATAGCCTTATTTATATAAAGGGGTAAAATCGGTAATTTAAAGATAGGCAAATGTCTACCGCCGATAATGCGGGATATCCTTTAGCAACCCCTGTTTTATAGTATGCAAAAAAAAGTTTAGTGTTACTGAATTGGATTTTTTCTGATAAACAGAACACCTAATGTGTCAGCACCGCAGTGTGAAGAAATAGTACAGCCTGCCCGTGTTAGAAATACCTCTTTAAATGGCGCAACCTTTTTGACTGCTTCAACAACGCTGTTAACAATTTCTTCATCACAACCTGCATGGGTTATAAACACACGGTCAAGATCTATATCAGATGCATCACCGATACGTTCATTAACGTATGTAAGAAGAACATCGGAATATTTTCCGCGGTATTTTTTACCAACACCCATAGATCCGTTTTTGACCTCGATACAGGGCTTTAGTTTTAATAGGTTAGCACCCAAAACGGCAACTGCAGAGCATCTGCCACCTTTGTGCAGATAGTCGAGTTTATCAATAACAAAGGAAGCATCAACACAGGGAACAAGCTTTTCAATGTTTTCTAAAATTTCTTTAGCTTCCATTCCCTTTGCCGCCATTTCTGCTGCCGCTACAACAAGAAGTCC
>JAZNJT010000039.1:0-5729 GCA_045578145.1 Acutalibacteraceae bacterium | reverse complement strand
CCAGTTTGTCTTCCTAAGACCGCTTGGCCTCCGACTTTAGTGCTTTTTTCTGCTCTTCAAATGTATAGAGGTGATACATAGGTCCGAGCAAAAGTGTTATATCATAGCTGTTATCGGGATATTCAGATAAATCAAGAGCATTACCTTGCTTAATTCTTACATTTTCACCGGGTAATGTTTTGGTTTTGAAAACCTCAATATTGTGTTCAATAAGCTCAACTGCATCAACCTCAAAGCCTTTTTGAGCAAAATAATGAGAGTATCTTCCTGTTGCGGCTCCGATTTCCATAATCTTCATTCCGTCTTTTAAATATTGCTCAATGTATTTAACAGTTGTGAGAAATTCAACTCTGCCGTGCTTGGACAAAAGACGAACATCTTCATCGTGGGTGTTGTAGTAATCAACAAGATAATTCCCTGTGATGTGGGACGGTTTCTTAAAAAGTTTCTTTTTAATTAAATCAAACAATTTCATATATTTCACTCCTAAAATATAATTAAGTATAAAAATAACCGGTGTAAGCTTCTGCAGTAAGCCTACACCGGTATAATCATATCGTTAAAATAATAGTTTACTTTTTGCGAAATGAGTATAAAGGCATAGACCTGCAAGAAGGAACGTAATCGTTCTGTGCAAGCCAGGATTTCTGCATATCTTGTTTTTTGAGAAGATATGTTTTCATAACCTTTACCTCGTCTGTTTTTTTGTCACTATAACACCACAAAAATGATTTGTCAAGAAAAAGTTTGAAAATCTATTGTCTTTTTCACTAAAACTATTGTCGAAAAATAGTGTAAAAGGTCGAATTTCAAAAAATTCGAAAATAAATGTGAAGTATTTAGCGTTTGGTGTCATATATAAGTAGACGGAATTTTATTTAATATAGTTTTAGATTGGAGTGTTGTACTTGAAAGTCAGAATATTGTTAAGTGGTGGTATTGACTCAATGGTATGTTTGTCATTCTATTTAAATAAAGGATATGATGTTGAGTGTCTTTTTTGTGATTACGGACAACCTGCTGCTGAACAAGAGTACAAAGCAGCTAAATCAATAGCTGAATATTTTGATGTTAAACTACATTTTTTAAAAACTAATAGCATTATTGTCCCTGAAATTGGAGAAATATATGGTCGTAATGCTTTTATAATTATGCAATCTATGTGCTTCTTTGGTGCAGATAGTTATAAAATAGCTATAGGTGTACATAGTGGGACATCATATTCAGATTGTTCGAATTCTTTTATTGATGCTATGAATAGGGTCATTGATTGTTATGCAAATGGGACTGTTTTTTTAGAAGCACCATTAATAGCGTGGAACAAGATTGAAATATTTGAGTATTGTTTACAGAACGAATTACCGTTAGATTTAACGTATAGTTGTGAAAAAGGTGGTTTTCCACCGTGTGGCACTTGTTTGTCATGTAAAGATAGGAAGGTGTTGGGTGTATGAAGACTTTTTCTCCCTTAATTCCGTTGGTTGTTCCATCTTTTTCTAGTAAGGGAAATATATTAATTTTTGATTTTGAAAAACAAAAACATATTTCTGACAATTATAGTTTATTAAAGGCATTAGATATTAAACTAGCAAAAACGTATCTTGTAAGTGCCTATGATATATATTATGGTTTAATGCCTGAGAATATAGAAGAATGGCCAGAAACAGAATATCTGTTTGTTGATAGCGGAGGTTATGAAATAAATGATTCGTACGATATTAGCGAAAGAAACAAATACAATTACAATGTTTTTCCTTGGAACGAAGAATTGATGCTAAAAGTATACGATAGTGTTTGTAATAGTGCGAAGTTTAAAAATTCACACATTGTATTATCAAGTTTTGATTCCTATTCAACTTTCCAAGAACAATTAGAAAATGCACAAACTTTACACAATAAATTTCCTGCTGCATTTATTAATTGCATAATAAAATGTAAAAAAATTGATGAATTTATTGAATATATTAAGAGTTCTGAAATAAGTAAGTACAATATAACAATTTTGGGTGTTGCCGAAAAAGAACTAGGTAGAACAGTAAAAGAACGATTGATTAATCTGATTACAATAAGAAGAGTTTTATCTGAGCAGAATTGGAATGGCTTTTTACATGTTTTCGGTGGTATGGAGCCTAATATGATAAAACTGTATTATGCCGCAGGAGCAGATATTTTTGATGGTCTTGCCTGGCAACGTTATTGGCTTGAGGATAATACATGGTTGCTTTCTAAAAACAAATACAATATTGATTTAGATGAGTATGAAAATAAATATAATATGATGTGTGAAAACCTTTTCACCATACAAAATACTGAAATTAATCTTTCTGTAATGTCTAAATCTAGAATAGAAGTTCAAAATGAGTTAGAAAAAATCTTGCTCGAATTTAACAACTTGAAGTTTGAAGATATTTTTAAAAAGTTGGAGGTATAAAAATGGGTGGTAGCGGTGGCTTTGGTGGATATGGTTATTCTAATATGCGAATTAGAGAAGCAGAAAGTTCTTCCGGTGCAGAGTCATCTCAACGTGAAATAGATATTAACAATTTTTTGGAGACTTTGTTAAAGGAATTTAACGACAGAGATGTAACTGCAATAAATACGCATCTAGAAGAAATCGAAAAAACCTTATCTAAAGAGATAGATGGATTAGAAAAAATATTGTTTGGTGGTTCAATTTCCAAAAATACTTTTATTGAAGGCACAAGTGATGTTGATGCATTAGTCTTTTTGGATTATTCAAAATATAAAAATACTACTCCAAAATCTTTGCAACAAATTTTCGCACTTCTTTTGAAAAAACGTTTTCCTAACACAGAAATAAAAAAAGGAAAACTAGCGGTTACAGTAAAGTTTAAAGATTATGAAATACAATTACTACCTGCTTTGAGAAATAATGGTAAAGTAAGAATTGCTAATAAAGATAATGCGGGGTGGTCATCGCCTATAGATACAACAGCATTTACTCAAAGATTAACAAAAGTTAATCAGGCAAATTCAAATAAAGTAGTTCCAGTAATAAAACTGGTAAAAAACATATTGGAAAAACTACCTAACAAATACAAAATGTCAGGATATCATATAGAAGCTTTGGCTGTTGATGCATTCGCAAATTATAACGGACGCAGAACATTGTATGATATGACCGATTATCTTTTAAAACACTCTGTCAAGCGCGTGCTGAATCCAATGAACGATGTAACAGGTCAATCGGGTATTATTGATGAATATTTAGGTCCTAGCAAAAGTGTAGAACGACAAAAGTTAGCTTATGAAATTAAAGCTATATCAGGAAAGTTTTCAAATTCAAATGCAACACAAATTATGAGTGAATTATTTACATAAAGAGGAGTTTAGTATGAGCGAGCATAAAAACCCAATAGAAACAGCTAAACAAAAATTAAAAGTTATTGACCAAACTGCGTCAATGCACTTTAAATTAAGTGATAAATATAAAAAGTGGACACGCACAGAAGACATAATAGAGATTATTATTTCTGTTCTTTTGTGTGGTATAACATTTTTAGATTATGATAAATTTATTGAAATAAATTCAGATAGAGTGTCTTTAATATTTGGTTTTATTTCTGTTTTTTTGTTTGCTTTCACATTAATAAAGCAAACCTTGGGGCACAAGGAATTATGTGAAAAACACTTTATAGCAGGTAAAATGTATATAAAAACAAAAAGAGAATTAATAAATAAAATTAATCAATGGGAAACAGGATTAGAGGAAGATATTTTAACAGTATTGGATGAAAAACTAAGAAGTCTAGATGAACTACCACAAATACCCGAAAAAAACTTTGCCAAATTAAAACATGCACATAAATCAAAGGTTGCTTTCAGTAAGTTTTTAGACGAACATCCAAATGATTTTTGGCTTGTTTGTAAATTTAAATTTAGGTTTAATTTAAAATAATGAATAGTTGTATTTATAGATAAAAAATAATTTAAGCAACTTAAGAAAATAGAAGAAATGCATATATTATTTGAGATACGAACGGATGATAATTACTAAACAAAGTTGGGAGTATGAACATTACCACCTACTCCTGTTTTCACTTTTGTTAACTTTATTACACACTTTTTCACGATTTACTATTGACAACCGTGAATAAGTGTGTTATTGTGTTAACAACAAGGAATGAAGTGCACGTCATTTTTTGTAATATGTTAATGAGGTGAATTTAATGTTTATTGAAGAAAGACACCAGGCTATATTAGATTTATTAGAAGAAAAAGGTAGCATTACTACCGCTGAAATTCAAGAAATGTTTGGTGTTAGTTATGACTCTGCCAAAAGAGATTTACGAATTCTTGAAGAGAAAGGTCTTCTCAAAAGAACTCACGGCGGAGCTATTAAATTACGACAGATTGCTTTCAGCAAACCACCTAAAATGACCTGCAAAGACATTGGTGAAACCAAAGAAAACTACTTAGCAATTGCTAAAAAAGCAGTTTCTATGATAAAAAATAATGATGTTATTTTTATCACCAGCGCATCTGTTGGCTACCTTATGACTCAGAACTTACCTACAGATATCAAAATTCGTGTTGTAACAAACTCAATTGTAATTGCAGAAGAGTTGAGAAAGAACGATAATATTTCTGTAATTATGCTTGGTGGTGAAATGGATAACAAAGGCAACTGCTATGATGCAATTGCTGTTGAAACAATCAAGCGTTTGAGATTTGATAAATGTTTCTTGACTTCAGCTTGTATCTCTGCAAGCTTTGGTTTATCAATACAGAAGAGTCAGGCAATTAGTTTTTGGAATGCAGTAATCGATAGTTCAAAACAGGCCATTGGTTTATATCCAACAGAAAAAATCGGTATGGATTCAATTGTTAGCATCTGTCCTGCAAACAGACTTAACACATTAATTACAGACTGGGATGCATCAGAAGAAGACTTATGTCAATTCGATGACCTTGGAATTGAAGTTGTTATAGTTGATAAAGAATAAATATATTGATATATAAAGCAAAGAAAGTAATCCTGTTGTTCGCCACTTTAAGACGAACAACAGGGCTTGTTGAAGAGCAAATGAAATAAATAATCACAAAGGTTGGGGGAATGTCCTTGCCCTTTGTGATTAAAATATTAGTTTTATTATTTCATCTTTGGTTTGAAATTCTTTCCGTCAAAACTTGGATTGAATGCATAGAAATTCTTGCTGTTGAGCCTGTCAGTAGCAAGCCTCAAGCCTTCACCGAATCTCTGGTAGTGCACAAGCTCTCTTGCGCGAAGGAATTTTATAGGCTCACGAACATCCGGGTCGTCAACAAGGCGAAGAATGTTGTCGTAGGTTGTTCTTGCCTTCTGTTCTGCAGCAAGGTCTTCGTGCAGGTCGGTTATAACGTCACCTTTGGATTGCATACTTGCAGCAGTCCACGGGAAACCACTTGCAGCTGTTGGGTATACACCTGTAGTGTGATCAACAAAGTAGGTGTCAAAGCCACTTTTCTTTATTTCCTCAAGACTTAAATTGCGAGTAAGCTGATAAACAATCGCACCGATCATTTCAAGGTGCCCCAGTTCTTCTGTACCTACATCCGTCAATAATCCTTTGAGTTCTGCGTATGGCATTGCGAAGCGTTGTGAAAGGTAGCGAAGAGAAGCGCCTAATTCACCATCCGGACCGCCGTACTGACTTATGATTATCTGAGCGAGCTTTGGATTTGGGTTTTTGATGTTTACCGGATATTGCAATTTCTTTTCATAACTG
>JAZNJT010000038.1:0-1761 GCA_045578145.1 Acutalibacteraceae bacterium | reverse complement strand
CAAAAATTAATGCTTATTTGGTGGAGCGTCAGGGACTCGAACCCCGGACCAACCGGTTATGAGCCGGTTGCTCTAACCAACTGAGCTAACGCTCCAAATAAGCAAGAATTATTATACCACAAATAACTAATTTGTCAATAGCTAATTTTTAAAAATACTAATTTAGCGGTGTTGCGGTAGGGAAGGTATGATTTTGGTTGACTTAATTATTAGTATTTGTTATAATACAAAAGTAAGCATTTATTTTATATGTGCTTCACTATATAATAATGTGAGCAAAAGAATAGTCGGCACTAAGTGTTGATAAACGTACTTTTAAATTGATGTGCCGATTAATTTACAGGATGTGATATATATATGAAGAATAAAAATGAGCAATTTAAAAAAATTCTTAGGTTTTCTTTTTTGGTAGCAATAACTATTGTAGAAATTCTGGTTTTTGCGTATAACTGGCGTACAACATATAATGTTAATATAATGTTGCCGTTTGCCGGAAAAGGAAACTGGTTTTTTTATGCGGTTTATGGATTAATATTCTCAATTTTTCTGCATTCTTTTGATGGCTATAAGTATGGAACATACAGAAAAAGTAATATTATCACCGCACAGATTTTAGCTACAGTCGGAACATTGTTTATCACCTATCTACAAATAGTTTTACTTTCGGCAGAGTTTGTAACGGTGTTGCCGTTAGTTCAGGCTCTTGTTATAGATGTTCTGGTAATAGTTCTTGTAGCGCTTATAGGCGACAGTGTAATCAAAAAGGTATTCCCGCCTAAGAAAACGGTAATAATTTATGACCAATATTCTCCTAATACCTTTATGAGCAAGGTTGCTTTCAGAAATGATAAATTTGATGTTAAAGAAATAGTGAATGTTGATGTCGGCTTGGAGGAACTCGAAAAAATTATAATGCAGGCAGAGAGCGTTATAATTTATGATGTTCACTCTGAAAAGCGAAATAAAATTCTTAAAATTTGTTTTGTAAATGATATCAGAGCATATACCACTACAAAGGTTTCTGATATTCTTGTCAGGGGAGCGGAAAAGCTTCATATTTTTGATACACCGCTATTGCTTTATCGCAATATAGGACTTACTTTTGAACAGCGTTTTTTAAAGCGCGCACTTGATATAGTGGTTTCTTCTGTTATGTTAGTGTTTACCTCACCGTTTTTGCTGTTATCTGCTATTGCAATAAAGGTTTATGATGGCGGTCCTGTCTTTTTCCGTCAGGCAAGAGGAACTATTGGCGGTAAGATTTTCTATATTCACAAATTCAGAAGTATGATTGTGGATGCCGAAAAGGACGGCGCGCCGCATCCTGCTGAAGAGCGTGACCCGAGAATTACTCCTGTAGGCAGATTTTTACGCGCTACAAGGCTTGATGAGTTGCCGCAGTTAATTGATATACTTGTAGGAAATATGAGCATTGTAGGTCCAAGACCTGAAAGAATTGAACATATTAAGCAGTACAGCGAAGAAATACCCGAATTTCAATATAGACTTAAAGTGCGCGGCGGTTTAACCGGTTATGCACAGCTATACGGAAAATATAATACTACTCCTTATGACAAGCTGCAGCTTGACCTTATGTATATTCAAAATTATTCCTTCTTCCTTGATATACGACTTATTTTAATGACTGTTAAAATTATGTTTATGAAGGAAAGCACGGAAGGATTCACAAAAGAAAACAGTAAAAAAATTACTGATAAAAGTCAAGAAGAACAATAAAAATATCCCCGATAGATAAGTTCT
>JAZNJT010000037.1:0-24680 GCA_045578145.1 Acutalibacteraceae bacterium | reverse complement strand
ACCTCTTGCACAGTAAGTGATGGAACAAATACCTTTGTTTATGACCAAAACAACCGTTTAACCTCGTATAACGGTCAAGCAGTTACCTATGACGGTTACGGCAATTTAATGTCAAGGACTCGATTTATTAAAAATATATTTAGCAGCATTTTTGAATGGTTATTCCTAATGCTTATAATATTTGGAAATTGTGTTTTCCTTGTGTTCTGCAGTAATCCCCTTTATTAAATAACACTCCCGCAGCAACATTAATTAGTTACTGCGGGAGTGTTATTTCTAATGTAAATACGTTTTTAATAATATGCAGGGTTCGTATTTGCGTGTTATGGTGGAGATGAGGAGAATCGAACTCCTGTCCGAAAATCTATCCGTATCGGCGTCTCCGAGCGCAGACACATTTTTAAATTCCCTAACAAAACCGTCAAGTGCCGGACTGCTTTATTCGGTAGCCTCTAATTCATGACAGCAATAGAGGCATATTGCTGTTCACGTTCACCGCTAAAATGACATCCTCGCAAAGCCGCGGTAGTCTTTGGTCGGATGAGCAGCCAAATTAGGCCGCTAAAGCAACTTTATTGTTGTTAGTTAATTTTTTATACGGATTTTATAGCGGTTCCGCACCGCTGCTCGCTTCCGATATTTCAAAATCCCCGTCGAAACCTTTACATCCCCAAATATTGAAGAGATAGGCAAAAGTGAAGAAGTAAGGGGTCATCTGTTTTGTTCTTTAAGTGCGCGGTCTATTGCGCGGTTAGCATCACGCTTTGCGACGGTTTCGCGTTTGTCATAAAGTTTTTTGCCTTTGCAAAGCCCAAGCTGTACTTTAACAAGAGAGCCTTTAAAGTAAACAGACAAGGGTATGAGCGCCAAGCCTTCTTGCTTTACTGCACCGAAAAGACGCATAATTTCTTTTTTGTGAAGCAATAGCTTTCTATTTCTATCAGGCGCGCGGTTAAAAATATTGCCATGCTCATAAGGACTTATATGCATCTGTTTGATAATCATTTCACCATTATCAACACTGCACCAGGCGTCCTTAAGATTAACTCCGCCTGCCCTTACAGATTTCACCTCAGTACCCGAAAGAGAGATTCCCGCTTCAAAGCTTTCGAGCACAAAATATTCGTGATAAGCTTTTTTGTTTGTTGCAATTGTTTTTGTGTTTTCCACGGAAAATCCCTCCTTTTTTATTTTAGCCCTAAAATCTTAAAAATAAAAGTAAACTTAGTCGAATATTAACGCCCGTAAGGTTAAAACCTCGCGGGCGTTTCCGAACGATGTAAGACCAAAGATTATTATGTTAATAATTAATCCTCAGCAATAGCCTCAACAGGACAACCGGCAGCACAAGCGCCACAGCTGCAGCATTTATCTGCATCGATTACGTATTGAGTATCACCTTCAGAGATAGCATCACAAGGACAGCTTGCAGCACAAGCGCCACAGCTAATGCATGCATCAGAAATACTATAAGCCATTTAAATACACCTCCATAGCATTGTTAAATTCATTTTAACAATATTTCTTACAAAAATCAAGAAGAAATATTGTTTTGTGACGAATTTCTGGTTTATCCATTATTTTGCTTTTTAGAGCGTGAAATAATTTTAACCTTATCCCTATGAATTTTAAAGGGGATAGAATCTCCCTCAACAAGCTTTACAAACAAATTACCTGTTATAAGGTTAACATCTGTAACTATACCCATACCGTCAGGCGTTTTAACAGTGGCACCGACATTTGGAGTAAAGGAATTAAGATGCTCATAAGCGTTTTGTTCGTATTTAAGACAACACATAAGTCTTCCGCAGCTGCCCGAAACCTTGGTAGGATTAAGAGATAAACCTTGTTCCTTTGCCATTTTTATTGAAACGGTTTGAAAATCGTTTAAAAATTGTTTACAGCAATAAGGCTGACCGCAAATTCCTATGCCGCCTAGCATTTTAGCCTCATCGCGAACACCAATCTGACGCAGTTCGATTCTTGTATGGAAATACGCCGCAAGATCTTTTACAAGCTCGCGGAAATCAACTCTGCCGTCAGCAGTGAAGAAGAACACTATTCTTCCTCCATCAAAGGAATATTCAACATCAACAAGTTTCATATCAAGCTTATGCTTTTCTACCATTGACTCACATATTCCAAACGCGTCTTTTTCTTTTTGGCGGTTTTCCTCTAATCTTTTGAAGTCCTTTTCATTTGCAAAGCGTAGCATTTTACATAGTGGTTGAATGATTTCTTCGTCGTCGACTAAATGGTTAGCTTCGCTTACAAAGCCCAGTTCTTTTCCGCTTTGCGTTTCAACGATAACTTTATCGCCAACAGAAACGGTATTGCCTGAAGGACTGAAAAAATAAGACTTGCCGCCCTCCTTGAATTTTACTGATATAATCTCTGTCATACAGACCTCCGATTTATTTTATACCTGCTATTTGTTCTGCTCGGCTTGTAAGTGTACAGAACAAGAGGCTTAAATTTATATTTGTTATAAGACTTTTTTCCAATTCCAGAAGCAAAGTATAAAGTTTTGAAAGTGAAACCGCTTTATAATCTTTTGGATTTTGTTTCAGACGCTCGGCTGTAAAACATTTTAAATCCTTAAAAAAAGCATCGGTTTCAATTCGGCTTTTTTCAAAAGGTGCGGTTGCCACCAGCATTCCGAAGGTATCTTCTCTTAAGAAGCATTCGAGAAATTCTTTTGCGGCAACGCTTGTTTTGCTGTCCTCTTTGCCTGCAAGCAAATCGAGTGCTTTACCGATATTGTTTCTGCTGTGTATTAGGGCTTCAGATATCTCATTTTCAGAATATTCAGTTAAGGATTTAATATATTCTAAAGCCTGCGATTTTTCAGGTGTGCTGAGCGTCAGCACTACACAGCGTGAAATAATAGTTTCAAGAAGCGACGCCTTGCTTTCGGATATTAAAATAAAAAGTGAGGATTCAGGCGGTTCTTCAAGAACCTTTAAAAGTGCATTTTGTGAGTGCTCGTTAAGAGTGTCAGCAAAGTCGATTATAAAAACACGGCGCCGTGCCATATGCGGTTTTATATATGCCTCGTTTTTAAGCTCGCGCACTTGTGATACTGCAATGTTTTTTTTGTTTTCTTGGGGCGATGTAACCGAAATGTCGGGGTGGTTAATTCCCATAACACAGTTTCGGCATTCGCCGCAAGGCGCATTCTTATTATCACAAACTATTGCGCGTGCAAGATAAAAAGCCAGAGTATGTTTACCATTTCCTTTTTCGCCCTCAATCAGAATTGCATGAGGCAGACGGTTTTCTTTTAAGGCATTTGTTATACTTATGTTTATACCATTATTGCCTACGAGTGGGAAACTCATAGCACAAAACCAACCTTTTTCATAGCCTTGAAATAGGTTTTGCAGGCTACTTTTTCTGCCTTTTGTGCACCTTCGCGGTATAATACTTCAAGTGCCTTTTTATCCTTTATAATTTCGTCATAACGTTGTTTTATAGGCGCTAATGTATCGGCAACGGTTTCGCCTACTGCCAACTTAAAGTCGCCGTAGCCTTTGCCTTCAAATTCTTTTTCGATTTCTGCCACGGTTTTTCCTGTAACAGAGGAATAAATAGTAATAAGATTTGAAATACCTGGCTTATCCTCGGCCATTCTCACGGTTGCATCAGAATCAGTAACAGCGCGCTTGAATTTTCTTATAATATCATCGCGATTATCGAGAATTGCAACCCAAGAATTAGGGTTATCGTCTGATTTGGACATTTTTTTACTGGGGTCTTGAAGTGACATTATTCTAGCACCTGTTTTGGCAATATAAGGCTCAGGTACTGTAAATACATCGCCGTAAATATTGTTAAAACGAATTGCGATGTCGCGCGCGATTTCAAGGTGCTGCTTCTGGTCAGCACCTACAGGTACAAAATCGGGCTTGTAAAGTAGAATATCTGCCGCCATAAGTACGGGATAAGAAAAAAGACCAACATTTATATTCTGAGGGTGCTTTTGTGACTTATCCTTAAACTGTGTCATACGCGACATTTCACCAAACTGAGTGTTGCAAGACAAAAGCCAAGAAAGATTAGCATGCTCCGGCACGTGCGACTGAATGAAAATGGTGTTTTTTTTAGGGTCAAGGCCTAAGGCTAAAAGTAATGCATAGGTGGAATAAATTTGTTGCCTTAAAGCTGCGGGCTCCTGACGTACAGTAATTGCATGAAGGTCGGCTACAGCAAATGTGCAGTCAAACTCCTCCTGCATGGCAATCCAGTTTTTAAGTGCACCTAAATAGTTGCCTAAGGTGAGCATTCCGCTTGGCTGAATACAGCTTAAAACCTTTTTCTTTTCCTGGGTTATATTTTCTTGGCACATAAAATCAGTCCTTATAATCAAGTTATTATATAATAATATCATAACTCGAAACGTTTTACAAGTTTATTTATCATTCAATATCGGTATTTATTTTAAATCCGCCTTCAAAACCGCTTTCTGCCTTTGGAATTTCTAAATCCTTGGTTTCAATATATTCGGTTTCTTTCTGCTCTGTTTCATCTTCTTCCAAAAGTTCAGCGTTTTTCCAGTCTATTATCAGTGAATCTCCCTCTGGATAATTGTTATAAATCACTCTTTTTCTCGACCAAATTGTGAATATTACCACATAAATCAGTAATACTGCGGCGCTAAGGGTAGTGATAATGAGTCCGTTTGCGAGGCCTGGGGTTGTGTAGCTGAATCTTATTTCGTTCAACCCTTTTGAAACCTTAACTGCCATAAATCCTACATTTACCTTTTCGATATCGGTTTTTACGCCGTTTACTGTAGCTGTCCACCCTTTATCGAAAGGAACAGAGAAAAAGACGAGCGAATCTTTGTCGCGTTCTACGGTAGCAGTAAACCCTCGGTTATCGGTTTCAAAGCTTGAAGCTGAGGTTTTTGCTAATTTTTCACAGTCAAAGCTCAGAGAATCCTCTGTGAGTAGCAAAGTTTTATCCTCACTGCCGTCATCATTGTAGGATATATCGCCTATATCTGCAATATTTTCAAACATATATCCGTATTTTTTTATTTGTTCCTGTGTCAAGAGCATCGCTTTAAGCATAAGGTTGGCTCTTTCTTTTTCTGAATATCCGTTACAGAATTCGTAATCCATATAGTAGTCATAAGAGAAACCGTAGGGTATATAGTTTTCGTTTTCGTAGATATAATATCCGCTTTCGGTTTTGAGGTATTTATAGCCTGTCATCTTGGTTTCGCGGTTTTTGTCATCTATAAAATCATTGCCGTTTTTACGGTCAAGCAGATATTTGACTGATAAAAGCGGTCTTATTGCGTAAACGTCGGTTTCCGGTCTGCTTGCGACATCGCGTTTCACACCGATATATTCGTAAAAATCCATAATAGAACTTGGAACTATTGAGTGAAAAGCATTTATACCGCTAAGACCTAAAAACATGGAGGTGTTATCAACTCCATCATAAACATCTACTCTAAACTGAGTTTTGTCGCCCAAATCAACCTTGCCCTCTATTAATTGGTCTATAACAACCTCTTTGATTTTGTATGAGTGAGAACGTCCGCAGGCTATAAAAACATTTCCGTAAATTATACTTATAATACATACACAAGCCAATGCGGATTTATAAAAGTTTTTTCTGTTTTGTTTTAAAGTCTTGAGCAGTAATTTCAAAACAATAAGACTGGCAATGGCTATTGCGCAAGAGGCAAAAAATCTGCCCGCATACATAATCCATTCACTTTTATTATTGCCCTGTGTGTAAATACCGAATATAATTTTATCGTCTTTGCGCTGGGGAAAAAATCCTATAACGGCGCTTACGGCAAGTGTAATTCCGAGAACCCATTTATATCCAAAAGACCAGTCGATTTCGCGGTCCTCGGTGAGTGTTACGGTAGCGAGCGACATCATAAGAATCGGCATATAATACCAACGTGCATAATAAGAAGTATTAAAGCCATAGAAACTGCAATTGAGAATAGGCACTAAAGCCATAAAAACGAGTATTCCTATAAGTCTTTTAAGCCAATGGTTTTTTCTTTTTGCAAAAAAGGTGAAAACTCCCACCATACTGAAAAGGGGAAGCCAACCGCCGAGGGAAGACCACTTAACCTCAGCCTCAGGAAAGAAAACGGGACGCGCAGGGATATCGGGAGGAAAGAAGAAGCACTGAAGTACATTGCCGTAAATGCTTTCTTTTCCGTAAAATATTGCATCCCAGCCAAGTAAAATCTCTGAAACACGGCCGTTGCCCATAATTGCCAGAATAGACGGAAAAAGCACAAATGCCGAAAGCGAAACACCTAAAACTGCTTCTGCCACTAGTGCAATAAATCTCGAAAAACGGATTTTATAAGCACCGCTTAAAAGTTTTACAAAGAAATATATTATGCAGAAAATAACCATTCCGAAAAAGAAGAAATAGTTGCAAACAGCACACAGGAAAACGGCGAGTGCAAAACCAAAACGTCTGTTCTCGGTAATAAGCTGTTCCATGCTGAGCAGTAGAAGCGGGAAGAAAATTAACGGCTCGTGAAAATGGTTAAAGAATATATTGTAAACCGAAAAGCCTGAAAATGCATAAAGTATACCGCCAAGACTTGCAGCTTCAGGCGTTCTTGTAAACCGTCTTATATAGCAATATGCCGTAAGTGCGGCGCAACCGAATTTAAGAATAAACAGTGGTCCCATTAAATAGGGAACAAAGTTGTTTGGAAAGGGCAGAGTAAGCCAGAAAAACGGACTGCCTAAAAGATAAAAGCTATACGAGCCAATAAAATTAGCGCCAAGGTCTGTATTCCAATTCCAGAAAATATTACCCTCTCTTATGGCTTTATGGCATTCCTTGTAAAACGGAATTTGCTGAACGTTGAAATCGCCGTAAAAGGTGAAATAACCCTCGCTCATAAGTATATACGGGATAAAAAATGCCGCGGAGGTAAGAATTGCTATTAAAAAAGTGAATAAATACTTTTCTTTTCTGGGTTTTAATGTTATGGCTTTAAGGCTTGAAAAAGTCATTATTTACATCCCTTTAAAAAATATGGTATTGATATTATACCAATTAATGTTATAATAATCAATGAATATTATATATTTTAGCAAAGGAAAATATAAAAATGCAAAATCACTTTTATGCTATGATGTCCCGAATGAAGAATATATACCGTTGGGGATTAATGCGGAATACAAGAAATGAAAATTTAAGCGAGCACTCGCTTGAAGTGGCTCAAATTGCCCATGCCCTTGCAATTATTAACCGAGAGCGGTTTTCGGGAAAGGCTGACCCTAGTTTTACCGCCTGCGCCGCTATGTATCATGACACCTCTGAAATCATAACGGGTGATATGCCCACTCCGATTAAGTATTACAATAACGAAATAAAATCCGCATATAAACAGATAGAGCGTGAGGCTCAAAAGGAACTTACCGAAATGCTGCCTGAGGATTTCAGAGAGGAATTTATGTCTATTTATAATCCTGATGAGCTGACTAAACTACTTATAAAGGCGGCAGATAAAATTTCTGCGCTCATAAAATGCACCGAAGAGCTTAATATGGGCAACCGTGAATTTTTGGTAGCAGAAAAAACCGTAAGACAGGCAATAGCCAATATGAATTGCCAAGAAGCAAATGCTTTTTTAGAGGAATTTTTGCCAAGCTTTTCGCTCTCGCTTGACGAACAAAGGAAAAATTAAAATATTTTTAATGCTCGGCTTTCAGGCCGAGCATTTTTTATTAAAAAAGTTAATAAAATGTCTTTATTTTTGAAGTTTATTGTGTTATAATCTATTATGTATATTTATGTTTATTTGAGAATGGTGAGGTGAAGCTTTGTGTACAAACGACTAATTGTGTTAATAGTATGTCTTTTTGGTATAATGTGTCTTAGCGGTTGCGACCTTTTTGCTATAGATACAGCAGAGCTTTTATCCCCGCCGATGCTTTCGGGAGAGCTTAAACCTATTGCTGATGTAATTTCAAAAACAGCGGGTGACGGCTACAGCCTTAAGTACCCGTCCAGAGGGGATTACCGCTCGGCAGTTATTCGCGAGGATATTGATGGTGATGGGATTTTAGAGGCGTTCGCTTTTTATTCGGTAACAGACGGCGAAACGGTTACAATGAACATAAATGCAATAGCTAAAAGAAACGGTGAATGGAAATCTGTATCAACCCAGAAAATAGTTGCCGCAAGTGTTGACAAAATTGAATTTTGCGACCTTGACGGTAACGGAATAAAAGAAATTCTTGTGGGTTGGGAAATCTACGGAACAAGTGAGATGAGGCTTGCGGTATACGGGTTTGCTGAAAATACTCTTACACAGCGAATGCTTCAGAAATACACCCATTTTGAAACCTGCGACCTTGATGATGATGACAGGTATGAAATTTTTATAATTAATGCTGATATAGGAGCTGGAAATACCGCCTCACTTTTTGCTCTGACTGATAATGGAATAACTCAAATTTCAGCATGTGCTCTGGATTCGGCTTCAAAAACCTTTAATGAGCCTGTAATTTCAACACTATCAAACGGCAAGCCGGCGGTATATATAGATGAGATAAAGGGTGTAGGCGCTGTAACAGAAGTCATTTTCCTTGAAAAAGGCAGTCTGGTAAATCCTCTTTATTCTGCTGAATCCAAGGAAACCATAGCGACCTTGCGTTCGGTTTCTTTTAGTGTTACAGATATAACTGGTGACGGGATTTATGAAATACCCATTCAGGAATATGTGCCCTCGGTAATAACCAATGATGCAAATGAAATGCTTTATCTTACCAACTGGTGCTCATTTAACGGAGAAACCCTTACGGTTCAGCAAACCGATATGATAAATGTTATCGACGGTTATTCCTATACAGTACCTGCGCGTCTTATAGGTAAAATTGCGGTTCTTAAAAACACTTCAACCCATGTTAGAGAATTATATGAGTATAATTCCGAGCAAGCAACAATAGGTTCAAGCCTTGTTTTATTCAAAGCGGTTCCTAATGCAGAATGGAAGGAAGAAGCACTCAGAGGAACAGACGGTGAAGAAATTATAAAGAGGGACGGCACAGTATTTGTAGCATATATTTCGGATACTGCTAAAGCGCAAGGTATTACAATAGATACAGTTAAGGCAAGTTTTAGTCTTTTTGAATAGGAGAGAAAAGGATTGAAGAGAATACTTATAGTTGAAGACGAAGCGGCTATTCGCGAGTTCGAGGCAATAAATCTTAAAAGAGTTGGGTATGAAGTAACCGAGGCAGGTTCGGGTGAAGAGGCACTCGAAATATATGACAGTGATGCACAGGGCTTTCAGATAGCTCTTCTTGATATTTCAATGCCCGGTATTGACGGTTTTACGCTTTGTAAGGAGCTTAGAAAACGCAGCGAAACATTAGGAATCATTATGCTCACCGCTCGCACTCAGGAAATGGATAAAATAAGCGGACTTATGCTTGGGGCAGACGATTATATCACAAAACCCTTTAGTCCTACCGAGCTTTTGGCGCGTGTTGATTCGCTTTACAGAAGAGTGGGTATGAATACTCAAAAGCCTGTAGCCCAGAGCGATGATATAAGACTTGGGGATTTTGTGCTTAATGTACGCAAAAGAACATTACTTAAAAATGATATTAACATAGAGCTTACACAGGTTGAATTTCAAATGGTTGAATTTTTCTTCCGCAATCCCGATGTGCCTATAGATCGCACGGATATACTTAATCGTGTTTGGGGAGCTAATTACTTCGGTGAAGAAAAGATAGTTGACGTTAATATCAGAAGGCTTCGTAAAAAGATTGAAGATGACCCATCAGAGCCCAAATATCTTGTAACGGTTTGGGGTATGGGATATAAGTGGAACAGCAATTAATTTTTAATTATTAATTAAAAGGGGTGAAAAGGAATGCAACTGGATATAAAATTTAAAAGTATTGCAGTAAGATGGTTTATGAATATATTTCTTATTGTTGCAATAATAGTTTGTGCGGTTGCAATAGCCTTTTCTATGCTTTTTAATGCAATGTATATTGAGCGTATAGGTGATTTGTCAAGCGATTATGCGTATGAATTTTATGCATTGTCAGGTACAAACAGGTCTACTTTCAGAGATACCGCTATTGATATTGCAGATCAGTTTTCAAATAAAACAAAGATTGAGGTACAAGTGCTTGACAGTGAGGATAATCTCGTAGTATCCACCACAGGCTTCCAATCTGCAAGCGGTGTTATGCCCGATTACGAAAAAGCTAAGCAAAACGGAAGTTATGCTGTAGCAAAAACCGAAACCGCAGGCGGCGAATCAGTGCTTGCAGGCACGACTATGCTTTACGATTCATCAGGAAGGCCTATAGGAGCATACCGTTGGGTAACCTCACTTACCGGTTTTAAGCGTTCAATGATTTCTTTTGTTATATTTGAAATAATCGTTGCGGTTATTGTTTTATCACTCAGCGCTTTTTCGGGACTTTTCTTTATAAAATCAATTGTAAGACCTATAAGAGATGTAAGTAATATTGCCAGAAAAATAGCAATGGGTGATTTTGAATCAAGAATTGAAATAACAAAGAATGATGAGATAGGCGAGCTTTGTGATACTATAAATTATATGGCATCGGAACTCAGTCAGGCAAGAAATTTGAAAAACGATTTCATTTCCTCTGTTTCGCATGAGTTAAGAACACCGCTTACAGCCATAAGGGGCTGGGGAGAAACTGCAAAAATGTCTGTAGGCAGTGATGAAGCGCTTGTCAATCGCGGACTGGATATTGTTTTGTCAGAGGCAGACCGACTCTCAAGCCTTGTGGAAGAACTGCTTGATTTTTCGAGAATTGAAACAGGCAGAATGACGGTGGTTGCAAGTCCGCTTAATATTTCAGAGTTGCTTGCCTCCTCGGTTGGAATGTATGCCGAACTTTCAAAGCAACAGGGCATAGAGCTTATATTTACTCCTCCTTCAGAACAACTTGAGGTCATGGGAGATACAAACCGTTTAAAGCAGGTTTTTATAAACATTATAGATAATGCGGTTAAATATACCGAAAGCGGCGGTCAGGTGCTTGTTGACCAGCTTCACGAGGAGGGCTGTGTTCGTATTTCGGTTAAGGATACGGGTGTTGGTATACCTGCTCAGGATATTGACAGGGTTAAGGAAAAATTTTATAAAGCAAATAAGACTGTCCGCGGTTCAGGTATCGGACTTGCGGTTGCAGATGAAATTATAAAACAACATCAGGGACTTCTTTTTATAGAAAGTACAGAGGGTGTAGGCACTACTGCCACCATAGTACTTCCGCTTTACGAGCCTGAGGAGGATTCAAATACTACCGAAGAAATAAATGTTAAGGGAGAAGAAAATGGGTAAATACACAGCTATAGGCGGTCAGGCTCTTATTGAGGGTATTATGATGAAAAGCCCCGAGAAAACAGCACTTGCTGTAAAGATGCCTGACGGAAGTATAGATATTACATATCTTGAATACAAAAGCTTACGCGATAAATACAAAGTATTAAGACTTCCTGTTATAAGAGGAGTCATAAGCTTTGTTGAATCTATGATTCAGGGATATAAGTCGTTAATGATTTCGGCTGAAAAGTCGGGCTTTGCCGATTTAGAGGAAGAAAACAAAACCGAAAAAAAGGACAACGGCTGGCTTATCAATACCGTTATGATAACTGGCTCGGTTTTAGGTGTAGTGCTTGCAGTTATTCTATTTATGCTTTTGCCTCGGCTTTGCGTTGCGGGCCTTGAGTGGTTGTTTAAAGCTGAGTTTTCAAAGTTTGCAAGGTCGGGCATTGAACAACTTTTAAAGCTTGCGATTTTTGTGTTATATGTATGGGCAGTGTCATTCATGAATGATATTAAGCGAACATTTATGTATCATGGAGCAGAGCATAAAACCATATTCTGTTATGAAAAGGGTTTAGAACTAACAGTAGAAAATGTGCGTGAGCAGAAACGTTTCCACCCGCGTTGCGGAACATCTTTTATGATACTTATGATACTTGTAAGTGTTATAATTTCCACCCTTGTCCAAATGATTTTCCCAAGTGTTTATGATTTAGCGTGGGTTTGGGTTTTAATTAAAATACTGTTAGTACCGATTACTTGCGGTGTCGGTTTTGAGGTTTTAAAGTTTTGCGGCAGATACGATAATATAGTAACAAAAATAATTTCTGCACCTGGACTTTGGTTACAGAGAATTACTACAAAAGAACCCGAGGATAAAATGATTGAGGTAGCAATCGCTGCTCTCAAAGCATGCGAGCCCAAAATACCGGATGTAGACAGAACGGCAGATAACGAGGAAAATGATGACAATATTTGAGGCTTATAATTTTACAAAACAAAAGCTCGAAAAGGCAGGAATAGAGGACTATGTGTTTGAGGCAAAGCAGATAATAAAGCATATCACAGGTCTTAGTTCCACGGCGATTTTAACCAATTACAACAAAAACTTAACCGAGTTTCAGCAAAATAATCTCACTGCACTTTTAAGACAGCGTGAAATAAGATACCCGCTTCAATATATTTTCGGCGAGTGGGATTTTTACGGCAGACCTTTTTATGTGGGTCCAGGTGTATTAGTTCCGAGAGCTGATACCGAAACATTGGTTGAGGCCGGTCTTGATTTTTTAAAAGATAGGCAAAATCCTAAGATTTTAGACCTTTGTGCAGGAAGCGGCTGTATTGGAATTACCTTGGCGCGCGAGCGTGAGGATTCTACCGTTTTAATGGTCGAAAAATTCCAAGAGGCAATAGAGTATGCTGTAAAGAATATTCATAAAAACGATGCGCCTAATGCTGATATAATAAAGGGCGATGTTTTTGATTTAGTCGGAGCAGACGGATTTTATGATTTAATCGTGAGCAATCCCCCTTATATTGATGAGAGCGAATCAGATCAAATGTCGCCTGAAACTCAATTTGAGCCACAAACTGCATTGATTGCAAAAGATAATGGTTTAGAATTTTACAAGCAAATAGCTGAGAAGTATAAAAAATCACTCAAAAACGGTGGTATGTTAGCCTTTGAAGTAGGTTTCAAGCAAAGCGAAGCAGTGGCTAATATACTAGATGAGACAGGATTTACTGATATACAATTTAAAAAAGACCTGAGCGGTATAATCCGCGTAGTTACAGGTACACACTAAACTGAAAAGAGGAATGGAAAATGGCTAAGGTACAAAACACAAAAGCACCTGTTAGAAAGGTTGAGGATGAGGAAAAGCAAAAAGCCCTCAAAACAGCGATGGACCAGATAGAAAAGAAATTCGGCAAAGGAGCGGTAATGCGTCTTGGCGAAAATAATGCTATGAATATAGAGCATATAAAAACAGGCTCCTTAATGCTTGATATTGCTCTTGGTATAGGCGGTATCCCAAAGGGCAGAATAGTTGAGATTTACGGACCTGAATCCTCGGGTAAAACAACGGTTGCGCTTCACTGTGTGGCAGAGGCTCAAAAAGCAGGCGGCACGGCGGCATTTATCGATGTTGAGCACGCGCTTGACCCTGTTTATGCTTCGCATTTAGGTGTTGATATTGATAGTCTGTTGGTTTCTCAGCCTGATTCAGGTGAACAGGCACTCGAAATTGCAGAGGCGCTTGTGCGTTCTGGTGCAGTTGATATCATAGTTGTTGACTCGGTAGCGGCGCTTGTAACAAGAGCCGAAATCGACGGCGAGATGGGCGATAGCCATGTGGGACAGTTGGCACGCCTCATGTCACAGGCAATGCGTAAGCTTGCAGGCGCGCTTTCAAAATCGAACTGCGCTGCTATATTTATTAACCAGTTGCGTGAAAAAATCGGTGTTATATATGGCAACCCCGAAACAACACCGGGTGGTAGAGCGCTTAAATTCTATGCAAGTGTGAGAATTGACGTAAGAAAGGGCGAGCCTGTAAAAGACGGTAACGAGATAATCGGTACTCATACAAAGGTTAAAATTGTTAAAAACAAAGTAGCTCCGCCTTTCAAAACCGCAGAATTTGATATTATGTACGGAACAGGCATTTCACATACGGGTGAAATAGTTGATGCAGGCGTTGAACTTGGTATTATGAAAAAGTCGGGCGCTTGGTTCTATTATGGTGAAACCAGACTCGGTCAAGGCAGAGATAATGTTAAAAAGCTGTTTGAGGATAACCCCGAGCTTGCAGAGGAAATCGAAAGCAAGATTATGGCGGCGGTATCGGAGGGCAATGAGATTTCTGCTCCCACAGGTGATGATGCTATAGAAATTATGCCAGAAGAACCGGTTATAAGCCCCAGAAAGACTGTTGATATAGATATCGCGGTTGACGAATAATGCAGATAACCGCTATAAATAAGGATAAAAAGCATCTCACAAAAATAACCCTTTCAAATGGCAAAGAGTGCTTTTTAGATAACGATGTTGTAAGCGAAAACGGGCTTTTTAAAACTGCAGAAATAGATGAAGAATTTTTAAAAGAGCTTAAATTTTCTTCAGATTTTAAGAGAGCAAAGTCAAGAGCGCTTTGGTATCTTGACAGAATGGATTATACTGAAAAGGCACTTTATGAAAAACTATTAAGGGCAGGGTTTTCAAAGAAAGCCAGTGCTGCTGTTATAGCAAAGCTATGTGAATTATCGCTTATTGACGACAGGCGCTATGCCGAAAGAATGGCTGACCGACTGATAGCAAGCAATATTTCTAAAAGAGAAGCGCTTAATAAAATGTATTTAAAGGGTATACCGCTTGATTTGGCAAAGGAAATTTTAAGCCAGACCGAAAGCGACGAGGGCGAACAAATCAAAGCCTTATTAGAGGGTAAGTTTGCTTACAAACTGACTCTTGAAAACGGAGTAGAAAAGGTTTTTTCCGCGCTTGCAAGAAAGGGATTTTCATTTTCCGAGATAAAAAAAGCGCTTAAAGAATATAAAGAAGAACTTGAATTTTGTGAGGAAGATTAAATGTATAAGGTTGCAATGGTGTCGCTTGGATGTCCTAAAAATCAGGTTGATGCTGAGGTAATGCTAAAACTATTGGCAAATGCGGGGTTTGAAATTACTCCCGCTGAGGCTGAGGCAGATGCGATTATTATTAACACCTGCGGTTTTATAGAGGCCGCAAAGGCAGAGGCTATTGAAAATATTTTAGAAGCTTCTCACTATAAAAGCGATGGTAAGTGTAAGGCACTTATAGTTACGGGTTGTCTTGCCGAAAGATATAGGGAAGATGTTACAGGCGAAATTCCCGAGGTGGATGTTTGTGTAGGTATCGGCGCAAACTCTAAAATTGCAGAAATTGTTAAAAATGCAATTGAAGGCAAAAAGCAAAATTTCTTTGGTAAAAAGGAAGACCTACAGCTCGGCGGTGATAGAATTTTGGGAGGATATCCCTTTAGCACCTACCTTAAAATTGCCGAAGGTTGCGACAATTGCTGTACCTACTGCGCAATACCAAAAATAAGAGGCAGAATGAGAAGCCGCAGTATAGAGGATTGTGTAGCAGAAGCCAGAAAATTAGCTTTTGAGGGTGTAACAGAGCTTATAGTAGTAGCTCAGGATACAACAGCCTACGGCACTGATTTATACGGAGAGCCAAAGCTTGCCGAGCTTTTAAGCGAGCTTTGCAAGGTAAAAGGACTTCATTGGATAAGAACGCTTTATACATATCCCGATAAGATTACCGACGAGCTTTTAGATGTAATAGCGAAAGAAGAAAAGCTTGTTAAATATCTTGATATCCCATTACAGCATATAAACGGTGATATTTTAAAACGAATGAATCGTAAGGGCGATAAGGCTGGTATTTCAGCGCTAATCGATAAAATAAGAAAAAAAATCCCTGATATAACACTTAGAACCACACTGATTACAGGCTTCCCTGGGGAAACTGATGAGCAGTTCTGTGAATTGGCAGAGTTTGTTAAGGAAAAACGATTTGACAGGCTCGGTTGCTTCACCTATTCTGCCGAGGAGGACACTTTAGCTGCAGAGTTTTCTGACCAGATAGATGAGCAGACTAAAAATGACCGAATGGAAAATATAATGGAGCTTCAAATGACTATTGCCGCAGAGAAAAACGAGCAAAAGCAGGGCAGTGTTACAGAAGTTATAATTGAAGGCTGGGACGATTATATTAAATGTTATTTCGGCAGAACAGTAGCCGATGCCCCCGAAATAGACGGAAAAATTTTCTTTATGTCAACGAAACCGCTTAAAATAGGCGATTATGTAAGAGTCAGAATCAATGATTCGATAGATTATGATTTGTTAGGAGAAGTTGAAGAATGAATACACCGAATAAATTAACATTAGCAAGAATGATAGCAACGCCGATTTTTATGGCAACAATGCTTATTAATTTTCCGTATCATTATTTAGTATCACTTGTTTTATTTATTGCGGCATCGCTTACAGATATGATAGACGGAAAAATGGCAAGAAAATATAATATGGTAACCGATTTCGGTAAGTTTATGGACCCGCTTGCAGATAAAATGCTTACAACTGCTGCTTATCTCGGCTTTATGTTCGTTTACGGCGGCGGGAAATTCAGTTGGCATATTGTGGTTATAACCTTTATTGTGCTTTTCAGAGAATTTGCAGTTTCTTCTATCCGCCTTGTAGCAGTAACTGCGGGCGGAAAGGTTGTTGCGGCAAATATGTGGGGCAAATGCAAAACCGTAAGCCAGATGGTAGGTATTATTTTAGCCCTAGGAGTGTATGCTTTTAATGAGACAATCGCAATTTCAGGTGGCTCTTTTGCTCTGCATGCAGATGCTGTTATAATTGTATTATTCTGGATTTCGGCTGTGCTTTGCGTTATTTCAGGCGCAATTTACATCTGGGGTGGCAGAGAATATATTAAGAACGCAAAATAAACAGTAGGTGACACAGTTTGTTTAATAGATTAAAAGAAGATATAAAAGCCTTTCGCGACCGCGACCCTGCGGCTAAAAGTGATTTGGAAATCTATTTTCTTTATCCTGGCTTTAAGGCTATAAGAATGCATAGGCGGGCGCATTTCTACTATACCCACGGACTTCTCTTTTTAGCTCGCTTTGTATCACAAAGAGCAGCAAGGAAAACGGGTATAGAAATTCACCCCGGTGCTACAATCGGCAGAAGACTTGTTATCGACCATGGAACAGGTATTGTAATAGGCGAAACCACTGAAATCGGCGATGACGTTATCATTTATCAGGGAGTCACATTGGGCGGTACAGGTAAGGATACAGGTAAGCGCCACCCAACTATTGGTAATAATGTTATGATTAGCGCAGGCGCTAAGGTTTTGGGACCGTTTAAAATAGGTGATAATTCGCGTGTTGCGGCAGGTGCTGTTGTACTTGAAGAAGTACCGCCAAACTCTACGGTTGTGGGCATACCCGCGCGTGTTGTCCGTCAGGATGGTAAAAAGGTTGGTCATGAGCTTGACCAAATCCATATCCCTGACCCTGTAAAGCAGAAGATGGATAGTCTTGAAAAACGAATAGCCGAACTTGAAAAGGAGATAACAGGATGAAAATTTTCAATACACTCACAAGAAGTAAAGATGAGTTTAAACCTATAAATGAGGGAGAGGTTAAGATTTACGCTTGCGGCCCTACTGTTTATAACTATATTCATATCGGCAACGCAAGACCGCTTTGTGTTTTTGATGTATTGCGCCGTTATTTTGAGTGGCGCGGTTACAAGGTGAATTTCGTGCAGAACTTTACCGATATTGATGATAAGCTTATAAGAAAAGCAAATGAAGAGGGTATAACTGTACCTGAGGTTGCAGAGCGTTTTATCGGTGAATTCTGGACCGATGCTAAAGGTCTTAATGTACGTGAGGCTACAGTGCACCCGAAGGCCACCGAAAATATTGAGCAAATTCAAAATATAATTTCTTCGCTTATGGAAAACGGTTACGCTTACGAGGCAGGCGGAGACGTTTATTACAGAGCAAAAAAATTCTCAGAATATGGCAAACTCTCCCATCAGCCGCTTGAGGATTTGGAGGCAGGCGCGCGTATTGAAACAGGAGATATTAAGGAAGATCCGATGGATTTCTGTCTTTGGAAAGGTGCAAAGCCGGGTGAGCCTTATTGGGAATCGCCTTGGGGTAAGGGCAGACCGGGTTGGCATATTGAATGTTCTGCCATGGCAGGCAGATATCTTGGCAAAACAATAGATATCCACTGTGGCGGACTTGACCTTATTTTCCCTCATCATGAAAACGAAATTGCACAGAGCGAGGCGGCAAATGGCTGTGAGTTTTCACGTTATTGGATGCATAACGGTTTTATAAATGTTGATAACCACAAAATGTCAAAGTCGCTTAATAATTTCTTCACTGTACGAGATGTTGCAGAAAAATTTGGATACGAGCCTATTCGTTATTTTCTTGTTTCTTCTCAGTATAGAAGTCCTATTAACTATTCGGTTGATATTATCGAACAGGCTAAAAATTCACTTGAAAGATTATATACTTGCCGTAACAATATTGATTTTGCGTTTAAAAATGCAAATGACGGTGGCGAAATTCCTGAGTTTATCGAAATTCGTAAAAATGAGTTTATAAACGCTATGGAGGATGACCTTAACACAGCTGATGCCTTAGCAGCAATTTTCAACCTTGTAAGAGATATAAATACTGTTATTGCAAATGGTGCGGGTAAGGATACGCTTAGTGCTTGTGCCGATATGTTTGATCAGCTTACAGATGTATTAGGTCTTGTTTATAACCGCAAAACCGAGTCACTTGACAGCGAAATTGAAGAACTTATAGAAAAAAGAACAGCTGCACGTAAGGCGAAAGACTTTAAAACTGCCGATGAAATCAGAGATAAATTAAAGGAAATGGGTATTGTGTTAGAGGATACCCCTCAGGGAGTTAAATGGAGCAGAATTTAAAACGCGAGCCATTAGGGAAAGACTGTTATTTATATGTATCACCGCATCATACTTTTGGTACAGATGCGGTGGTGCTGTCCCATTTTGCGAATCCGAAAAATAAGGACAAGCTTATAGATTTGGGTACGGGTTGCGGCATCATTCCGTTTTTGATTTTAAGAGATTATAATTTGCCGATGGTTTTTGGTGTGGATATAAGCCGTGAAGCAACCGAGCTTTGCAATAAAACAATAAAAGAGCGCAAACTTAAAAATTTCACTGCGATAAACAGTGATTTAAAAGAGTTAAAGGGGAAAATAGAATTTGGCTCTGCTACGCTTATTACCTGTAATCCGCCCTATAAGGCAAAAGGAGCGGGAATAACAAATTCTGACAGTGTGGATATGGTGGCGCGCCATGAGGTTGCCTGTACTTTAGAAGATATTATTGCAGTGTCCTCAAAGCTTTTGCAAACATCGGGCAGACTTTGTATGTGTCACAGGCCTGAAAGACTTTCAGAACTTATGTGTCTTATGTCTAAATATAAAATCGAGCCTAAAAGACTTCGCCTTGTTTGTCAAAGACATGGTGAGGAGCCTTGGCTTGTACTTTTAGAGGGTAGAAAATGCGGTAATAAGGGTATGAGAATAGAGCCTACATTATATATAGAGCAAAATGGTGAGTTTTCACCCGAAATGCTAAAAATTTACGGAAGTTATAAGGAGGCGTACCTATAATGAGCGGAAAACTTTATGTTGTGGGAACGCCTATCGGCAATCTTGGAGATATTAGTCCGAGAGCGGTAGAAACACTTGAAAAGGTGGATTTTATAGCGGCTGAGGACACAAGAGTTACTGTAAAGCTTCTGAATCATTTTGGAATAAAAAAAGAATTACTTTCTTATTATGAGCATAATAAAAATTCTAAGGGCAACCTAATAATTGAACGTATGCAAAATGGTGAAAGCTGTGCCGTTGTGTCAGACGCGGGTATGCCTGCAATATCAGATCCGGGTGAAGATTTGGTAAGACAGGCAAGGGAAAACGGTATTGAGGTGGAATCAGTGCCGGGTCCCAGCGCACTTATTACTGCAATCAGCATTTCGGGTTTTCCTTGCGGAAGATTTTGTTTTGAAGGCTTTTTATCAATGAACAAAATCAGCCGAAGAACTCATTTAGAAGATTTAAAAACAGAAAAACGCACAATGGTTTTTTATGAGGCACCACATAAGCTTCCTGCCACATTGAAAGATATGTTTAAATATTTTGGTGACAGACAAATTGTGCTTGTAAGAGAACTTACAAAAATTCACGAAACAGTTTTAAAAACCACCCTGTCGCAAGCAATTTCTTATTATGAAGAAAACGTACCGAGAGGCGAGTTTGTAATTATAATTGAGGGCGCAAACAAAGAGAAAAAAACATTTACGCTCGATGATGCAGTTAAAATAGCAAAAGATTTAGTAAAAGAAGGCAAGTCAACATCCTTTGCGGCAAAGGAAGCGGCAGAAATCACGGGTATAAAAAAAGGTGACATTTACAAACAAATTCTGTAAAGAAGGGTAAATAATGACCAACGCTAATAAAACGTCAAAAAACGGCAAAAAAAAGCGTTCCAAGCTCAATATATTTTTGATAATACTTATAATTTTAACGGTGCTGTCGGTAGTGCTTACGGCAGTGGGTGTTATATACGTTAAAAAGAATTTCAACTATAAGTATAATGAGATTACCAAAAACCCCGAAGAGCTTGGCGCAAGTGATACGGTTGATGATGAAATTATGAATATTGCCCTTTTTGGTGTTGATTCACGGGAAAACACTTTCAAGGGACGTTCTGACAGTATAATGATACTCAGTGTTAATCTTAACACTAAAAAAATCAAACTTATTTCAGTGCTCAGAGATAGCTTTGTGCCGATAGAAAAAAATGGCAAGACTAATTACAGTAAAATCAACAGTGCCTATGCTTCGGGCGGACCCGAACTTGCAATAAAAACTCTTAACAGTGTATTTGCATTGGATATCACAGAGTATGCAACGGTTAATTTCGGAGGTATGGAGGATATTATTGATGCTGTCGGCGGTGTAGAAGTTACTGTCACCGAGAGCGAATTGCAATATGTTAATTCCAACTTAGCACGTGAAGCCGAAAAATACGGCGGAAATAAAGAGGATTATAAAATAACCGCAGGAAAAAACAATCTTAACGGTGTTAAAGCGGTATTATATTCAAGAATAAGATATTTCTTAAATTCCGAGGGTACGGCTAATGACTATGGCAGAACAGACCGTCAGAGGTTGGTGTTACAACAACTTTTTAATAAAGCTGTACAAATGAATAAAACCCGCTATATTGAGCTTATAAGTACATTAGCGCCCTGCTGTGAAACCTCGCTTTCTTACAGTGAGATTTTAAATCTTGGTGTAAAGGTATTGTTAAATAAACCCACTTTTGAAGAAAGCCGAGTGCCATCTTTAGAATATACTATGGCAGCACCGAAGACAAGTGCAGGCTCGATAGTTTATTATGACCTCGAATTTGCAGCAAATATTATTCACGCTTTTATTTATAATGATATAAAGCCTGAGGATTATATAAAATTAAAAGATATTCAAAAAAATGACTGGTACAAGAACGGTTATAAACCGCCTGTCATTAAGGATTATAAAAATAAAAGCCCTGATTCTTCAGAGCTTACAAGTGCAATTAATTAGGAGAGAGTATGGAAAACAAGGAATTTAATAATTTTAAGGTTAATATCAATTACGGTGACGATGAATTTGAAGATATAGTATCAGATACATCTAAAAATGAAGAAAAGTTTGTTGATATTTATTCTGCAACGGCAAAGCAAACCCCAAAGCATTATGCTAAGCATAAACGCAAGGCTAAAAAAAGGCTTAAAACAGCCCTTATAGTTTGTTTATGTTTTCTTTTAACATTGTGTGTTGCATTCGGTGTTATGATTACGGTTTTTGACTATAATTATAATGATATAACTGATGAGCCTGTTGATTTGGGATTTGAAGAAATTAAAGATAAAGAGATTATAAATGTTGCTCTTTTCGGACTTGATACAAGAAATACAAATTCGTTTTCAGGAAATTCTGACAGCATTATGATTTTAAGTCTTAATACCAAAACTAAAAAGGTTAAAATCACCTCTATAATGCGTGACTCGTTTGTGCCTATTGTGAAGAACGGTAAAACTACCTACAGTAAAATAAACAGTGCCTATGCTTCGGGCGGGCCTGAGCTTGCAATAAGAACCCTCAATCAGACCTTCGGACTTGATATTTCAGAATATGCAACGGTTAATTTTTACGGAATGATTGATATAATTGACGCTGTTGGCGGAATTGATGCTGAGCTTACAAGAGCTGAAGTCACATGGGCTGATTATGTACTTAATGACTGTATAGACGAGATATGCAAAAATATGGGACTTAACCCTAAGAACTATTATATAACCACATCCGGCAAGCATCACCTTAACGGTGTGCAAGCGGTTGCATATTCAAGGATACGGTATGTAGCAAATGTTTGGGGAACTAATAACGACTACGGCAGAACGGATCGTCAGCGATATGTTATGGAACAGCTCTTCGATAAGGCATTAAATATCCCGAAAAGTCAGTATATGAAGCTGGCAAAATCGTTAATACCTTGCACCGAAACCTCGCTTTCATACTCAGAGATAATAAATCTTGCGTTTTCAATTTTGCTTCACTCACCGACATTTGAGCAAACCCGTGTACCTCAGAATGAGTTTTTGATGCCTCAGCCTAATACAAATGCGGGCTCTGTGGTTTACTATGACATAGAATTTGCGGAAAAGCTTAT
This sequence comes from Acutalibacteraceae bacterium, assembly GCA_045578145.1. GTDB lineage: Bacteria > Bacillota > Clostridia > Oscillospirales > Acutalibacteraceae > UBA737. The sequence continues at coordinate 1,999 of JAZNJT010000037.1, read as the reverse complement.
ACACGCATTTATATATGACGATATTAAGCCTGAGGAATATATAGCTCAAAACGGAATACAGAAAAACGATTGGTATGCAAAATTAAGATAAAATAAAAAAGCCTGTCATCGACAGGCTTTTGATTTTTACATATTGTTTTGTATATAATCGGTGAGGTCGCCGATTGTTTTAATATTTTCAATTTCCTCATCGGGAATTTCAACTTCAAATTCATCTTCAATAGACATAAGTAATTCAACAACATCTAAGCTGTCAGCGCCAAGGTCCTTGGCAATATTAGTGTCCATAGTCATTTCTGCAATATCGGCATCAAGCTGTTCTGCCAAAATTGCTGTAATTTTTTCAAATACCATAAAAAATCCTCCCGTAAATATGTACCTAATATGATAAGTACTAATCAAATGATATGCGCAAAAGGGGCATTTGTCAATAGGTTTTTTTCTTTTTAATTAAAATTAGGGTTTATTTCCAAAAACTGTTGCAAAAGTTCCTGAAGTGAATTATAATACAAATATGTATGCAAAAATGAAAGGTAGGTTCGGGATACGCTTGTATCCTTAAAAAGATGGCGAAGGAAAAACTTGTGAAATCAATTACCTCAATGGATGAGGATTTTGCTAAATGGTATACTGATGTATGCATTAAGGCAGAGCTTATAGATTACGCTTCGGTTAAAGGGTGTATGATAATCCGCCCCTATGGATATGTTATATGGGAAAATATTCAAAAGGAAATGGATGCACGTTTTAAGGCAACAGGCCACGAAAATGTATATATGCCTTTATTTATACCAGAAAGTCTTTTGCAGAAAGAAAAAGACCATGTGGAAGGCTTTGCACCTGAGGTTGCTTGGGTAACACACGGCGGGGAAGAAGAATTAGAGGAAAGAATGTGTGTACGTCCTACCTCTGAAACATTGTTTTGCGACCATTTTAAGAATATAGTTCATTCTTATCGCGATTTACCAAAGCTTTATAATCAGTGGTGTAATGTTGTGCGTTGGGAGAAGACAACCCGCCCGTTCCTGCGTTCTCGCGAGTTTTTATGGCAGGAGGGTCATACTCTGCACGCTACTGCCGAAGAAGCCAAGGCAGAAACAATACAAATGCTTAATGTTTATGCAGAGTTTGCAGAAAATGTACTTGCTATGCCTGTGGTCAAAGGTGTAAAAACTGCAAAAGAACGATTTGCAGGCGCGGAGGATACCTATACAATAGAAGCTCTTATGCATGACGGTAAGGCTTTACAGAGTGGAACTTCACACTATTTTGGCGACGGCTTTGCCAGAGCTTTTGAAATCGAATATACCGATAAGGAAAACCGAAAGGTCAACCCTTATCAGACCTCTTGGGGAACAACCACCCGTCTTATCGGCGCGCTTATTATGACTCATGGTGATGACAGCGGTTTGGTTTTACCTCCCGCAGTAGCGCCTGTTCAGACTGTTATAATACCTATAGCATCTCATAAAGAGGGTGTGCTAGAAAAATCCAATGAGTTATATAACAGACTTAAAAATGTATGTCGTGTAAAGCTTGATGACAGTGAGCAGTCGCCGGGTTGGAAATTCGCTGAATATGAAATGAAAGGCGTACCCCTGCGTATTGAACTTGGTCCGCGTGATATTGAAAACAATGTATGCGTTGTAGTTCGCAGAGATAACGGCGAAAAGACAATAGTTTCACTTGATGAGCTTGAAACAAAAATCCCCGAACTTTTAAAAGCTGTGCATGACGGTCTTTACAAAAAGGCTTTAGAGCGCAGAGAAACTATGACCTATGATGCACATAGCCTTGAAGAAATGAAAGAAATAGCAGATAATAAGCCTGGCTTTATTAGAGCTATGTGGTGCGGCGACCGCGAGTGTGAGGATAAATTAAAGGAAATAGCAGGCGTGACATCACGTTGTATTCCTTTTGAACAGCAAGAGATTACTGATACTTGTGTATGTTGCGGCAAAAAAGCGAAATCTATGCTTTATTGGGGAAAAGCATATTA
>JAZNJT010000036.1:0-1701 GCA_045578145.1 Acutalibacteraceae bacterium | reverse complement strand
GCGGTATCCCCCACGGCGGCATGGTTATGAGAAGCGGAAAAACAGGATTAAATAATGAAAACACACATATTATTGAATATAGCTTAAAGCTTGATTCCAACCCCGAATTCACTTCCTCTGTACTTGTAGCTTATGCACGCGCCGCATACCGTATGAATAAAGAGGGATTATCTGGCTGTAAAACTGTTTTTGACGTTGCGCCCTGTTATTTGTCCCCCGCAACAAATGAAGACCTAAGAAAGAGATTACTTTAAGAAAGAGAGATAAAATTGATATTTAACCAAAGTTTAAAAGTTTATGCTGATAAATGCATTGAAAATAATAAAATAGAACCCAATTTATACCTTGAGCACAAGGTATACCGAGGACTCCGTGATGTAAACGGTAAGGGTGTTCTGACAGGCCTTACCGAAATTTCAGACATTATTTCTAAAAAGAAAATAAATGGCGAAGATGTACCATGCGAGGGCGAACTTTATTACAGAGGTTATCCTGTTGAAGATTTAATTAGCGGTATAATTGCCGACAATCGCTACGGTTTTGAAGAAGTGATTTACCTATTAATTTTCGGAGAGTTGCCGACTAAAGCTGAGCTTTTAGAATTTAAAAAGCTGCTTTTCTCATACAGACCGCTTCCTAATAACTTTGTTCGTGACATTATAATGAAAGCATCATCCACAGATATGATGAACTCATTAGCTCGAAGCGTTTTAACCCTTTATTCCTACGATGCTAATCCCGATGACACCTCAATACCGAATGTTTTAAGACAGTGTCTACAGCTTATAGCCCAGTTTCCCCAACTTGCTGTTTACGGCTATAATGCATATAACTACGGCACAAAAAAGAGCAATAGCTTTTTTATTCACGAGCCAAACCCCGAGCTTTCTACTGCTGAAAATATTCTTCATATGCTACGTCTTGACGGTAAGTATTCACCCCTTGAAGCAAAGGTGCTTGATATAGCGCTTATTCTTCACGCAGAGCACGGCGGTGGTAATAACTCAACCTTTACAACCCACGTGGTTTCGTCTTCAGGGACTGATACATATTCTGCAATAGCTGCTGCCTTAGGCTCTCTTAAAGGACCTAAGCACGGAGGCGCTAATATTAAAGTTTCGGGTATGCTTGAAGACATAAAGCAAAATGTTTCTGACTGGACTGACAGAGAAGAAGTTTCTTCTTATCTTACTAAAATTTTACATAAAAAAGCATTTGACAAAGCAGGCCTTATCTACGGTATAGGTCATGCTATTTACTCTGTATCAGACCCGAGGGCGAAGGTATTTAAAAAGTTTGTTAAAAGCCTTTCGGAAGAAAAAGGACTCTCAAAAGAATTTGCACTTTATGACTTAATAGAGGAATTGGCGCCCGAAGTAATTGCAAAGGAACGTAAAATGTACAAGGGTGTCAGCGCAAATGTCGACTTTTACAGCGGCTTTGTTTACGATATGTTAGGTCTTCCTCACGAATTATTCACTCCTATTTTTGCAATAGCACGAATTGCAGGTTGGAGCGCTCACAGAATTGAAGAACTTATAAATGCGGGTAAAATTATACGTCCTGCTTATATGGCGGTACAGCCTCACAGAGAATACATAGAAATGAATAAAAGATAAAAATTTCCCTGTCATTGTGACAGGGAAATTTTTTATTTAAAATCTATAAAACCATAGCTTTTTAAGGTTTGCAAATACTGTG
>JAZNJT010000035.1:0-9495 GCA_045578145.1 Acutalibacteraceae bacterium | reverse complement strand
AGGAATAATGCTATGATTAAAAAGATTTTTTCCATATTTTTTTCTGTTTTTATAATTTGTACAGTCTTAATAACACCTATTTCCGCTGGTGCATTCACTGTCACAGGCTTTGATATCACGGCAAAGGCAGGTGCTCTTATTTCGCTTGATACAGGTGAATATTTGTATGAAAACAATATTGACCAAAAAATGTATCCCGCATCTATAACTAAAATAATGACTGCTATTTTGGTGCTTGAAAACGAAAAATATGACCCTCAAGGTAAAATTTCAATGACCAAAAGCGCGCTTGATTTAGTTTTAGGAACAGGCAGCACCGTTTCTAATTTTGTTGAGGGAGAAGAATTTTCTCAGCTTGACCTTATATATTTGATACTTATGTCGTCTGCAGGAGACTGCACATATTTAGCCGCAGAATACTATGGAGGCAGTGTTGAAAACTTTGTTGTTATGATGAACAATAAGGCAAAGGAATTAGGGCTTACTGGCACTAATTATTCGAACCCTGTTGGACTTCACGATGATAGCAACTACACTACGGTGCGTGATATTTATACACTTGCAAGCTATGCTCTAAAAAATAAAACATTTAAAGAGGTTTGCGAAACCCCAAGATACACTATGAAAACAAACCTCACCGAAAAGAAAACTCTTTCTACTACAAACGCTTTACAGGATACCACAACAAATTATTACTACCAATATGCAAAGGGTATCAAAACAGGCTTTACTGATGAAGCAGGCAGATGTCTGGTAAGTACGGCATCGTATAACGGTTATAATTATATGTGCATTCTTTTAGGCTGTCCGCCTAAGGAAAAAAAGCATTTTTCTGAAAGCATAGCACTTTACAAATGGGCATTTAATAATTTTTCATTTAAAAAAGTTGCCGATTCAAACGAACCTGTTTGCGAAATGCCTGTAGAACTTTCTTTAGATACCGACTTTGTACCGCTTTTCTTTAAAGAACCTTTTATTACAGTGCTTCCCAACGAAGCAGATGAATCAACAATAGTTGTAAAGCCTCACCTTAATTCTAAAACCGCCGAAGCCCCTATTAAAAAGGGACAAGTTTTGGGCAAAGCAGATATAATATATGCCGAAAAGGTAATAGGCACCGCCGAGCTTATTGCGGGTGACGATATTGAGCCAAGCTTGCTGCTGGTTATTGTAAAATACATTAAAATTGCATTGACTTCTGTATATATGAAAATAATTCTTGCTATTTTAGCCGTTTGTCTGATAATTTTTATACTGCTTTGTATAAAACTTAATATGGCAAAAATCAAAAAAAGAAAAGTTAAATATATTCCTTACAACGAAAAGGGTGCAAGAAAGCATGAAAAATAAAATACTATCAATATTCCTTTACTTTTCATTGTTTACAGTGCTTTGCTCTTGCGCTAAGGAAATACCAATTGCCGAAAAAATTGGTAAATTCAAGGCTGTTATCACTGTTCGTGATTACGGAGATATTGAGCTTGAACTTGATGGTGATACAGCGCCTATTACAGTAGGCAATTTCGTAGAGCTTGCAAGAAACGGATTTTATGACGGACTTACATTCCACAGAATAATTGACGGTTATATGATACAGGGCGGCGATCCCGAAGGCACGGGCTACGGTGGAAGCGGTAAAAACATAAATGGTGAATTTATAAAAAACGGTTTTAAAAATAATATATCGCACGAAAGAGGCACTATTTCAATGGCACGTAGCAAAAACTATGACAGTGCTTCATCACAGTTCTTTATAGTTCAAGTTACAAACGACGCAATTAAACAGACTCTTGACGGCAACTACGCCGCTTTCGGTAAGGTGATAAAGGGAATTGAGATTGTAGATAAGATAGCCGAAAATACACAAGTTGTTGATGATAGCGGAACAGTAAAAAGAGAACATCAACCGATAATTGAAAAAATAGTTATAAAAGACCAAAAGGGTGCAGATTAATCTGCACCCTTTTCTATTCGATATCGAGTTCTGGCGGTATATCTATCTGGTCTGAAACGTATTTACCGTTCTTTTTTCTTTGCTTTACACATTCTGTAAGCAAATATTCAATTTGCCCGTTAACCGAGCGAAAATCATCTTCCGCCCAAGTAGCAACCGCGTTATATAGCTTTACTGAAAGCCTTAACGGTATCTGTTTTTTGTTATTATCGTTCATCAGTACAAACTTCCTGAATTTACTACGGGCTGAGCGTCGTGATTGCCGCAAAGCACAACTAAAAGGTTTGAAACCATTGCCGCCTTGCGCTCGTCGTCAAGCTCAACAACCTTATTTTCGTTAAGTCTTTCGAGCGCCATTTCAACCATACCCACTGCGCCGTCAACAATCATTTTTCGAGCATCAATAATAGCTGATGCCTGCTGACGCTGTAGCATAACAGCAGCAATTTCGGGAGCATAAGCTAAATAAGTAATTCTTGCCTCTATAATCTCAAGACCTGCCGATGCTACCTTTGACTGAATTTCATTTCTTATACGCTCTGCCACTATTTCACTAGAGCCTCTAAGGCTACCCTCATCCGCGAAACCGTCACCAGTAGTATCCACATTGGGCGCTACATCATAAGGATATATTCTAACTATATTTCTAAGCGCGCTGTCGCACTGCAAGGAAAGATATTCTTTATAATTATCTACATCAAAAACAGCCTTTGCCGTATCTACTACTCGCCATATAACAGCAATTCCAATTTCCACAGGATTGCCAAGACAATCATTAATCTTTTGACGGCTGTTATTAAGTGTCATTACCTTCAAAGAAATCTTTTTATTAACCATGTCCACTGTGGGTGTTCCGCTTGCAGAAACGGGCATTTTAGGAGCCACCTTAACATCACCACTTTGGCTAAGCTTGGTTTTAGCGGCAGGATTTACAGCCACGCAGAAAGGATTAACAAAATAAAAACCGCTTTCCTTTAGAGTACCTATATATTTACCGAAAAGTGTTAAAACCAAAGCCTCCTGAGGACCTATAACTTTAAGTCCAGGCAGGGTAATCCAACCGATACAAAGCCAGATCACACCAATAGCCATTAATACAGGACTTCCACCGTTATCATATTTGATACTGCCATAAATTGTAATACCGATAGCTAAGATATACAACAGAATAGTAAGTATCATTATTAGCATACCGTTTTTCTTTTTGTTTAAAATGATTTCGTTCATAAACTTTCCCCTTTTGTATGATATCATTATGATATCATAAATATTCTTTTTTGTCAACAAAAAACCGCACGTTTTCGCGTGCGGTAAATTTATTATTAGTAGCTAGTTGGCTGTACAATCTTTTTAACCTTAAACTGCTTTACAGCATATTTATTAATATCTGTATCGAGCTTTTTAGCATAGTCCTTAATTGTATTCTCGTATTCCTCATCAGCAATTAAGTGGCGGGCTGCTATATCAAGATTTTCGAGATAATACTCATCAGCTGTAATATCCTGCTTAACTACAAGCATATAACCCTGTTCCTCGATTTCAATAACCTTAATTTCGCCTGTAGCCATAGCTTTAATGGTTTCATACTGGTCAGATTCGTAAGATGTACCCTCAGCACCTACAACAGTAGCGTATTCATCTTGAGGCTTTGATTCTTCCTCATCAGTTTCTTCCTGTTCTTCGGTTTCTTCCTCTTCTATGCCATTATATTCATTATAAACATCTTTAAAGGTTACTTTGCCAGCCTTAAGTTTATCTGCATAACCGTCAAGTTGTTCTTTAAGTGCGGTAACCTCATCCTCGGTCATCTCAGAAGTAATAGAAGCCTGTAACATATTAGCTATAACAAAATTATCGTAAATCTTATTCTTTACATCCTCAGCGTTTATTTCCTTTTCGCCATCCTTAGCGTAAAGATGCTCAAAATAAAGCTCAGAATAATATGAATCCTTCATATATTGCTCATAGGTAGCTTTTGCTACACCGTTTGGCTCATAATATGAAGCATAACTCTGCCAATAATAATTAGTATACATCTCAAGCTCATTTTCGGTTTCATCATCAAGTTCAAGCTTGTTTTTTATACAAAGTGTTTTATAAGCCGCAATAGTTTTAAGATAATCCAAAGCAGTGTCCTCTACCCAGTCCACATACTTTTTATCTTCTACCTTTTTGGAGTAGATATCTACTTCCTTTTCGCCGCTTTTTTCTTCATCTGAGAGTGCCTCATAAACCAAATTCTGTGCTTCACCGTCAGCATTAAGCAAAGCACACATATAATAAGCTGAAGTGAACTCTACATCACCTATTTTTACAGCTATTTCGCCCTTTTTATGACAGCCTGCAAAAGAGCTGATTAGAACTAAAGTAAGCAAAACGCTTAAAATTCTTTTCAAATTCTTCATTTTTATGCCTCCAAAAAGATCATTAACATAATTATATACCATAAAAAACAAAATGTCTACTAAAATTTATAAAGCTTTTCCAAGCTCTGCTACAAGCTCTGACATTTTTTGATTTTTATTAAGCCTTATTGTATATACCGGCTTACCCGAAGCGTTTAGCATAAACCTCTGCCCGAAATAAGAGGATAGCCTTGCCATAACCTCTGGCTCAATAGAATTAATATGCAAAATCGCAGTATTTGAAGTTCCGGTAATCTCAGCAATTTTTGCATTTGCCGCCTTGCTTCTCAGTATAGAAATATCAATAAGTCCCATAACTGCGCTTGGCGGCTCTCCAAAACGGTCGCAAAGTTCATCAATTACATCGGATGCATCATCATCCGTTCTGATAGCCGCAATCCTCTTATAAATACCTAGCCTTGCAGACAATGATTCGATATAGCTTTCGGGTATATGAGCTGAAACATTAAGGTCTACAGTACAAGGAATATCATCCTCTACAGTTGCGCCGTTTTCCTCATTTACAGCATCAGATAAAAGCTTCAAATACATATCATAACCAACCGATTCCATATTACCGTGTTGGTCACCACCTAAAATACTGCCCGCGCCCCTTATTTCAAGGTCGCGCATAGCAATTTTAAAACCCGAGCCAAACTCGGTATATTCTCTTATTGCCTCAAGTCTTTTGGCGGCCACATCACTTAGCTGTTTATTCCGTCCAAAACAAAAATATGCGTAAGCTCGTCTTGGCGACCTGCCCACTCTGCCTCTTAACTGATGAAGCTGACTTAATCCCATTCTGTCGGCATCCTCAATTATCAGGGTGTTAGCATTAGGTACATCTACACCCGTTTCAATAATAGTAGTGCAAACAAGCAAATCTATTTCGTGTTCTAAAAGTCTGCGCCAAACATTCGTAAGCTCATCCTCACTCATTTTTCCGTGAGCGATACCAATATTCACATTTTCAGGCAGTCTTTGTTTAAGGCTTGCGGCACAACGTTCTATACTGTCCACCCTATTGTGTAGATAATAAACCTGACCGCCTCTCCTGATTTCCTTGTTTATAGCATCAATTATTACACCAATATTTTGCTCTAAAACATAGGTCTGAACAGGATGCCTATCCCCTGGCGCTTCATCTAAAGAAGACATATCCCTAAGGCCCGACATTGCCATATTAAGAGTTCGGGGTATCGGTGTTGCACTTAAAGTCAGAATATCCACAAACGGATAAAGTTCTTTGAGTCTTTCCTTTTGAGCTACTCCAAAACGTTGTTCCTCATCTATTATTACAAGTCCTATATCTTTAAAAGTAACATCCTTTGATATCAATCTATGTGTACCTACAACCATATCCAGTCGTCCGCATTTAAGGTCGGTTATAATCTTTTGTTGTTGCTTTAACGGTACGAAGCGGTTAAGCAGTTTAACAGTTATCGGCATATCCCCGAAGCGACTTATTATTGTATTATAGTGTTGCATAGCAAGTATAGTAGTAGGTACCAACAGTGCACACTGCTTTCCCTCGCTAATACATTTAAAAGCCGCTCTTAGTGCCACCTCTGTTTTACCAAAGCCAACATCTCCGCAAAGTAATCTATCCATAGGAATATCGCGTTCCATATCACGCTTAATTTCATTAATGCACTTTAATTGATCTTCGGTTTCGTCGTAAGGAAAACGCCTTTCAAAGTCACTTTGTAAATCGGTGTCGGGTGAAAACGCATATCCCTTAGCACTCATCCGCTTAGCATATAGAGCAGTTAACTGCTTTGCCATATCTCTTACTGCCGCTTTTACTCTATGTCTTGTCTTTTGCCACTCACTGCCACCTAAACGGTTAATTTTAATGCTGCCATCCTCACTGGCGGCGCCTATATATCTTGACACCAAATCAAGCTGTGTTACAGGCACATAAAGCACATCGCTCTTAGCATATTTAATTTTAATATAATCCTTTGTGACACCTTGATTTGTAATTCGATTAATATCGTCAAAAATGCCTATCCCGTGGGCTTCATGAACAACATAATCGCCCTGTCTCAATTCATCAAGCGAGCCTATACTCTCGGCATTTTTAGGTCTTTTTTTATGTTTTTTACCCTCCGACGCAATATATCTGTGGGTGATTAACAAGAATCTTTGCGAAGGTATCTCAAAACCGCCCGATAAACCGCCCTTAGCAACTGTTATGCCCGACGTAACTGTATTAAAATCAGGTGTAAATACAGCGCTAAACCCGCGTTCATTAAGTTCAGAAGTCAGTAACTTTGCGGCACGTTCCTCACCAGCAAGTATTACAACCTTGCCTTTTTGCTCGGCTATATATTCAATATCCTCTATAAGAACATTTATATCACCGTTCCATGCAGAAGACCTCTTGAAGTTGAAGTTAATTATATCCTTTATTTTTGTTTCATAAGAGCTTCTCGGAAAATTTTCGAGTATTACAGCTTTTTCTGCCTTCTCCCAAAATTCAGCCGCGCTAAGATAAAGCGTAGAGGTGGCTTCGAATATAAAGCCCTCTTCAAGATAGCCTGATATATCCTCGGCTTGCATAGTAAAAATGCTTTTCAGCCTTTCGTTTATGTTACCTGACTCACTGACGAATAAAATCGTATCATTTAAATAATCGAAAACCGTTTTGCTGCCGAAAATGATGGGTAAATATCTGTCAGAATTAATTGCTATTCCGTTTTCCAAAGCATTAATATCAGCGTTCAATCTTGCCCTTTGCTTATCTGTAAACGTCTTACCTTCTTTAATATATACCCTTAATTCTTCAGCCAAATTGTACGGATTATATAACACCTCACACGCAGGGGTTATTTCAATTTCTTCTATATTTTCTGTTCGCCTTTGGCTTTCGGTGTCAAAGTAAGAAATATTGTCAACCTCATCGCCCCAGAACTCTATTCTGCAAGGATTTTCCGCCGTTACAGGAAAAACATCAAAAATTCCACCTCTTACAGAAAACTGTCCTATACCATCGCAAATTTCACTGCGGATATAACCCGATTCCAATAAACGCTCAGTAAGGTCATCAATCTTAACAGTATCTCCAACCTTAATGCTAAAGCGTGCCTTCTTTAAAACTTCGGGAGGTGTGGTAAAACTTATAGCACTGTCAACCGAACAAATAAGCATGTCAAAATCCCCATCCAAAAGTTTGGATAGGGTATCTGTTCTCTTATGCTCATATTCTTTTGAGTAACCGCTGATGTCACCTATGCAGTAATCCCTTTGCGGAAAATACACCGCATTCAATCCTAAAGACTTAGCATCGCCCATTAATTCCAAGGCTTCCGCCTCGTCTTTAGTAATCACTGCCACCTTTTGTCCACTAATTGAGACAACCGCCTTTATTATAACCGCTTTGTGAATTAGCGAAAGTCCTGTAGCGGCCAGAGGAAATCTTTTGTTTTCAATATCTCGCAAAAATGTGGCAAAATCGACATCATTTAGCAGAATGTCATCTAAAAACCTCATACATTCCTCAGCTATTATATTTATTCATTGCAGAGTCAATGCCTCTTGCAAAAATCTCTTTTAAGGCTAAAACCGAATTCTTAAGCGAGATTTCAAGGTTTTCCATATCGCTATTTGGGAATTTTCCTAAAACCCAATCCTTTAAATCGTAATCAGGATGCGGCTTTGCGCCGATACCGATTTTAATTCGCATTATATTATCAGTACCTAAAAGCTCTATAATATCACGCATACCTCGCTGTCCGCCGTCACTGCCTTTTCTTCTCATTCTGATTTTTCCCACAGGTAGCGAAATATCATCATGCATTACAATAATACGGTCGGTAGGTATTTTATAAAAGGAGGCAATTTTAGTAACAGCTTTTCCCGAATTATTCATATAGGTCTGCGGCTTTATTACAAGTATACGCAAATCTTTAATCCTGCATTCACCTAAAACTGCATCCATTTTATTCTTATTAAATTGGAATTTCTCGTTTTCCGCTAATAAATCCGCCGCCATAAATCCCACATTATGACGGGTTTTTTCATATTGAAGCCCTGGATTTCCAAGACCTACAACCAACCAATCATAAGTCGGTTTTGATTTAAAAAACATATTAATCACCAATCAGTATTTTAACACACATTAAAAAATTATTCAAGTATATAGGCTTTCCTTGCCCGACAAAAAATATGCCGACACTGACGTAATTATGTAAAACGCTATCCCCTTTATTCCAAACATTTCGGCGGCTAATACAACAGTTGCCACAGGACACTTTGTAGCGCCGCAGAAAAGTGCCGTCATACCTACAGCCGCTCCTAAAGGAATACTTAAACCAAAAAGGCTTGCCGCCGCGCCGCCAAAAGCAGCGCCTATAAAAAATGTGGGAATAATTTCTCCGCCCTTAAAGCCTGCCGCCACCGTGACAGCAGTGAAAATTATTTTAAGCAAAAACGCTTCGTATTTGACATTACCCACGAATATTTCTTCAATAATATTAATTCCGCCGCCATTATAATCGGTAGTTCCTACTGTCAAGGTGAGAAGAATTATAATAGTTCCACCCACTAATATCCTTAGATATTCATTTTTTAAATACTTTTTGAATATATGCTTTGAAAACTCCAACAGTTTACAAAATCCTAAGCTTAAAAAGGAAGCTAATATCACTATTATTATCGCTTTTAAAATAAACAGCAAATCAAACTCTAATTCACTGTTCATAGCAAAACGCTCAGGCTTCACTTTAAGACTTATTGCTACAAAATAGGCAGATATGCTTGAAAGAAAGGTTGGAATTATTAGCGAAAAGGCTTTTTTACCCACTCTCACAACCTCGACCGCAAAAATAAATGCGCCAAAAGGAGTTCCGAAAAGTGCCGAGAAAAACCCCGCCATTCCCGCTACTGTAAGGCATTTTTCCTGTTCTTTACTGAGCTTTAACACTCTTGCAAAAAACGCCGCTACACCACCGCCCATTTGAAGAGCCACTCCCTCTCTGCCCGCAGAGCCGCCGCAAAGGTGAGTTAAAACCGAGCCTAAAAATACTGCCGGCATTAACTGAGGTGATACATAATCTCCGCTTTTTACACTGTTTATTACATCACTTGTACCAATACCTCCAACCTTTAGCTTATTGAAAATTAAAACCGACA
>JAZNJT010000034.1:0-27028 GCA_045578145.1 Acutalibacteraceae bacterium | reverse complement strand
GACGGCATCGGCCGCACTTCTTGCCGGAGGACTTTCACTGCTAACGTCTGTTGCAGGTCTGCCCGAGGTTAAAGAATAATATAACTGATGAATTAATTTGAGTAAAAGAAATCCGCCCTGTTCCTTGATGGTTCAGGGCGGTTATTTAGTGTGCACGAATTTTACACGAATTTTTCAAATTTTATAAAAATGCTTGCAAAAAGTTTCGAAATTTTATATCGAAAAAACGCACAACAAAGGCGTTTGACGAAGTATAACAAAATAATGTTGGAATAAATCAAATGTATTTTTTAATTCTCTCCTACTCCGCCAAAAAGAAAAAGCCGCACATCGCGGCTTTTTCTTTTTCTCGATTAGTCACCGGCTTCGGTACGGTCTCTGAAAAGCAATGAAATGCACCAAATACCAGCAAGGGCAATTACAGTGTAGATGATTCTACTGATAATAGCGGTAGAACCTCCGAATGCCCAGGCTACAAGGTCAAATTCAAATAAACCTACAAGCCCCCAGTTTAGCGAACCGATGATTACTAAAATCAAGCAAATTTTATCGAACATAATTTTCAACTCCTTTTTCTAAGAATAGGATATTCAAATTCGAATAAAATATGCAAAAAGCACGGCAATTTATGCCGTGCTTTTATTTTTTCTTTATTTTAATTAATTATTCAAAACTCATAATACTGTTCATATCATAAATTCCTGAAGGTTTACCCCACAAAAATTTTGTGGCTTTAATTGCTCCTGCAGCAAAAACTTCTTTTGAATATGCCGAGTGAGAAATTGTTATTACCTCATCATGACCCGCAAAAATCACATCATGCTCGCCCACTATAGTTCCGCCTCTTACAGAATGAATACCAATTTCGTTTTTAGTTCTTTTCTGACGCTTTGAATGGCGGTCATACTCGTAGTTCATTTTATCCTCAAAAACCTCGTTTATGGCATTTCCAAGCATAATAGCGGTGCCTGATGGAGCATCAATTTTTTGATTGTGATGCTTTTCGATAATTTCCACATCAAAATCATTACCTAAAATAGAAGCTGCTTTTTTTGCAAGACTGCAAATTAGGTTAACGCCTATCGACATATTAAAGGTGAAGAAAACAGGAATTTTATTTGAAGCTTCTTTAATTTTTTCGGTTTGCGCTTCGCTGTAGCCAGTAGTTGCGATAACAATGGGCATAGTATTTTTTAATGCAAAATCGAGCATATCATCAAGCAAAACAGGATTTGAAAAATCAATTATCATATTTGCTTTCACATTAATATCTGAAAATTTAGAAAAAACAGGAAAGCTTTCACCGTGATTATATTTGTCTATACCTGCAACAATATTAATATTGCCGTCATCCTTTGCGCTTGAGGCTACAAATTTCCCCATTTTACCGCCTGAACCGACGAGTATTACATCAATCATATTTACACTTCCTAAATAAATTTAAAGTTTCAAACCACACTCTAAAAGCTTGGATTTCAAAAATTCAAGATTAGCTTCATTCATTGGATAAAGCGGTAATCTTAAGGGGCCTACATCTAAACCCAGCAAATTCATTGCGGTTTTTACAGGTGTTGGGTTAACATCACAGAACAAAGCGTTAATAAGCCCAGTATATTTCACCTGTAGTTCACCTGCAAGCTTTTCCTTGCCGTTAAGGTAATACTTGCAAATGTTATGGGTTTCTAATGGTAAAATATTAGAAAGAACTGAAATTACACCTATGCCGCCGAGTGACATAATAGGTACAATTTGGTCATCATTACCTGAGTAAATATCCAAATCATCACCGCAAAGGTATTTGGTTTTAGCAATGGCAGATAAATCACCGTTAGCCTCTTTAGTGGCTACAATATTCGGATGCTTTGAAAGTTCTTTGTAGGTTTCGGGATTAATTGCTACACCTGTACGGGAAGGAACATTATAAAGAATAATGGGTTTATTAACTCTGTCTGCAATATAATTATAGTGCGCTATAAGACCCGTCTGTGAGGTTTTGTTGTAGTAAGGTGCAACCATTAAAAAAGCATCAGCACCAACATTTTCGGCATCATTACATAGTTCAACCGAGTAAACAGTATCGTTACTGCCTGTGCCCGCGATTATAGGTACGCGTTTTTTGGCAGATTTAACTGCAGTTTCAATAACCTTTAAGTGTTCATCATATCTGAGTGTTGATTTTTCGCCCGTAGTTCCGCAAATCACAAGGGCATCAATACCGTCCTTAATTTGTTCGTCAACAAGGCTTTCAAGTCTTTTATAATTTACACTTCCATCATTGTTCATAGGAGTTACAAGAGCAGTAGCCGCTCCCGTAAAAATTCTCTTTTTCATAAAACCACAGCCTTTCTAAAATCAATGCCGACAAATTAAATTGTCGGCAAATAAAAGATAAACTATTTATCCATAAAACCCTTAGCACAAAGTAGTTCTGCCAAAAGAACTGCACCGCCTGCAGCTCCTCTTAGAGTATTATGTGAAACACAAACGAATTTATAATCATATTGTGTATCTTCTCTTAAACGTCCTACAGATACAGCCATACCACCTTCAAGGTCGCGGCAAAGCTTTGTTTGAGGCATATCATCTTCAGTGTAGTATTTAAGGAATTGCTTTGGAGCATGGGGGAGTTCTAAACTCTGCGGCTCGCCAGAGAAATTGTTCCAAACCTCTAAAATTTGTTCCTTTGTAGGCTTGTTTTTAAAGGTTACATATACAGCAGCCATGTGACCGTCAGAAACAGGAACACGTAAGCACTGTGCTGTAAATTTAGGACTTTCGGCAGGAACGATTTCACCATTTTTAATTTCACCCCAAATTTTAAGAGGCTCTTTTTCGCTCTTTTCTTCTTCCCCACCGATATATGGGATAACATTATCAATCATCTCAGGCCAACGCTCAAAGGTTTTGCCTGCGCCTGAAATTGCCTGATATGTACATACAAGGCATTTTTCAACACCAAATTTATCAAGTGGATAAAGTGCGGGAACATAAGACTGCAAAGAACAGTTTGATTTAACAGCAATAAAACCGCGCTTTGTTCCAAGACGTTTTTTCTGGAATTCAATAATATCAGTGTGTTGAGGATTGATTTCTGGGATTATCATAGGAACATCAGGTGTGAAACGATGTGCGCTGTTATTTGAAACAACAGGACATTCGTGCTTAGCATAGAGTTCTTCAAGTGCTTTGATTTCATCTTTTTTCATATTAACTGCGCAGAAAACAAAGTCAACTTTACATACAATTTCATCAATATCTTTTTCGGCGTCAAGAACAGTCATACCACTTAAATTTTCGGGTATATCCTGCTTCATTGCCCAACGACTACCAATAGCATCTTTATAGGTTTTGCCTGCTGAAGAAGAGCTTGCTGCCAAAGCAGTAACATTAAACCACGGATGGTCTGCAAGAAGAAGACTAAATCTCTGACCTACCATACCAGTGGCACCGATTATACCGACATTATACTTTTTCATAGAATCACCTTTTCAAAAATTGCTTGATAAATATTGCAATATGCAATATAATTATATTTAAATATAACATTATGATGTTTATTTGTCAAATTATTTTATGCTAAAATTTATTAGAAAATACTGAAAGAAATAGGTTACAATGAAAACAAGCGACTTTTTTTATGATTTACCAGAGGAACTGATTGCACAGACTCCGCTCAAAAAGCGTGATAATTCAAGGCTTTTGGTTTTAGACAGACAGACAGGCGGTATTGCTCACAAGCATTTTTTTGATGTTTTAGATTATCTTAAAGAGGGCGACTGCTTAGTTCTTAACAACACAAGAGTTTTACCTGCAAGAATTTTCGGTATCAGAGAGGATACAGGTGCAGTTGTTGAATTTGTATTGTTAAAGCAAAAGGGTACTAATATTTGGGAGTGCTTGGCAGGTCCAGGTAAAAAGGCAAAAACAGATTATAATTTTAAATTTTCCGATAGAATGAAAGGCATTGTGCGTGAGGTTTTGGCTGACGGTAACAGAATTGTAGAATTTTTCTCTCAGGGCGAATTTTTCGAATGCCTTGATGAAATTGGTCAAATGCCATTACCACCATATATAAAGGAAAAGTTAGAGGATAAAGAACGTTATCAGACTGTTTATTCCGAGGTGCTCGGTTCTGCAGCTGCACCAACAGCGGGACTGCATTTTACAGATGTTGTATTGCAAAAGCTAAGGGATAAGGGAGTCAATATTGCTTTTGTAACCTTGCATGTGGGACTTGGTACGTTCAGACCTGTTAAGGTTGAGGATGTGACCGAGCATAAAATGCACACAGAGCAGTATTTTGTTTCTAAGGAAACTGCCGATTTAATTAACAGTACAAAGGAACACGGCGGAAGAGTTATCTGTGTAGGTACTACAAGCTGTAGAACTGTTGAGAGTGTAGCTCAGAAATACGGAGAAATAATAGAGTGCTCAGGTGATACTGATATATTTATTTACCCAGGCTATGAGTTTAAATGTATGGATGGATTGATTACAAATTTCCATCTGCCTGAAAGCACGCTTATTATGTTGGTTTCGGCCTTTGCGGGCTATGAAAATGTTATGAATGCTTACAAAAAAGCTGTTGATGAAAAATACAGATTTTTCAGCTTCGGCGATGCAATGCTCATTGTATAAAGGACAGTTTCCTATATACAGTGGCGAGTGAAAAGTTTATGATTATAACAATATAAGGGTATGGTTTTTTTGAAAATTAAAAATATTTCGGTTTTACTTATTGTTTTCTTAATTGTTTTTTCTGTGTCTGGTTGCAGAAAAAATTCAGATAATAATTTTCTTTCTTCTGAAAATTCTTTGCTGAGCGTAGTAGAAACTGAAAGTTCTGATGTTTCCTCATTGATATCTGTACCGAGTGAGCCAGAAACTGAAAATTCTCAGGCAGAAGAAATTTCTGATATTTCTTCTGCTGAAAAACCGCAAGATTCAGTATCAACAGTTGTGTCGAGTAAACCGACTGTCGAAACGGTTTGTATTCACAGTTATCAAAGCACAAAAATAGAAAAAACTTGTACACAAGATGGTTATACACAACATGTTTGTAGTAAATGCGGTGATATCTATAAAGATAATATTGTTTCTGCAAGTCACAATTTTGTAAATTATTATTGTACAATTTGTAATGTTGCGGATAAATCTAATGCCGGAATTATAGTTTATAATTATGTGCAAGCGAATGGTGTATCAGAAGAATATTACAGTTCTAATGTTTTTAGTTTTGGAAATGGTTTGTATAAGGTTTCTGCTTTAAACAGTGGTTGGCTATTCTTTGAATATAATGATTCGAATAATGATGAAATTATCAAATTATCAGTATATAGCGGTATTTTAAAGGATGATTGTTATTTAGAATATTTTAAGGCTGATTCAAAGGTTGAATTTGAGTTTCATAAAGAAAATCTTCATTCAAAAGAACCTGACTCCGTATGGAATCAAATGAATCATTACGGCTCTATTAGTAAAAATCAAATGATATCGGATATTCGTTTTAAAATTGACGGATTTATGCTACAGTTTCAAAATAATCTTCTTAATAATTTAGGCTTAACATTAAAAGATTTTGGATTTTCAAACTTTAATTAATTTTTAACACATTAATCTCATTTTTCGTAATATATAGTGATAAAATGCGGAAAGTGAGATGCAAATGAGAAGAAGACGGAATTTTGATTTTAGGATTAAAATAGCCGCTGTATTACTTTGTTTTACTTTGGTTTTAGGTATATGCTTTTATAAAATGCACCCTGTAATTATTCGTTATGCTGTGAGCGTTGCAGAAACAATAATGCTCAATTCTGCAAATGAAGCAATTTTAGCAATTTTAGAAAAAAATAATGTTTCTTATGATGATATTGTAAGGCTCTCAAATAACAGTGAGGGATATGTTACAAGTCTTGAAATTGATGTTTATGAAATTAACAGGCTTAAAAGCAGTATATCAAATGAAACATCGAGACTTGTAGACCAAAGAGAATATTATGATGTAAGTATACCGATAGGAACTTTTTTCGGTAATACATACACTGCAGGTTTAGGACCAAAACTAAATTTCAAAATGCAACTTACCTCTACAGCTTTTGTTAATTTCAGCCATGAATTTAAAGGTGCGGGTATTAATCAGGTTTTGCATATAATAAATGTTGATATTGATATAAACGGCAGTCTTGTTATTGCAGGATATAATAAGAGTATTTCGGCATCTACCTCGGCTATTGCGGCACAAACCGTAATAGTTGGAAAATCGCCTGAGGCATTTACAAATGTTGTTGAAAGTGAAAATGATAACACAGGCGGTCTTATAAATGATTACGGAGCTATTGTTGAATAAGGAGAAGAAATGGATATTAAAACTGCTGAGCTTAAAATTAAAGAATTAAGTGAAACATTAAAGTATCACAACAGAAAATATTATATAGAGGATTCTCCCGAAATTGAGGATTTTGAGTATGACGCAATGCTAAGAGAACTCGAAAATCTTGAAGAGGAATTTCCTCAATTTAAAACCGAGGATTCGCCAACCCAAAACGTAGGCGGAGCGGTAAGTCGTTTGTTTTCAGAGGTTGAGCATAAGGTTAAAATGGAAAGTCTTCAGGATGTTTTTTCTTACGATGAGTTTTTAAGCTTTGCTGAAAAAATAGATTTAAGCAGAACAAAGTTTTCGGTTGAGCCTAAAATTGACGGGCTTTCTGTTTCTCTTGAATATAAAGATGGTTTGTTTTTCAGAGGATCTACACGCGGTGATGGTGAAAAGGGCGAGGATGTAACAGCAAATTTACTGCAAATTAAAAGTATTCCTAAAGCCATTACCTTTGACGGTGAGTTAGAGGTAAGAGGTGAAGTTTATATGCCGCGAGAAAGTTTCTTAAAACTTGTAAAACGCCAAGAGCTTAATGGTGAGGCTGTTGCTAAAAATCCAAGAAATGCGGCGGCAGGCTCACTCAGACAAAAAAATCCTAAAATTACCAAAGAGCGTGAACTTGACATTTTTGTATTTAATATTCAGCATATTATTGGTAAGGAATTTTCCTCGCATATAGAAACTCTTGATTTTTTGAAATCTTTAGGGTTTCATATTCTGCCAACCTATAAATCTTGTGAAACTGCAGATGAGGTAATCGAAGAAATTAAACGGATAGGCAATACAAGGGGAGAACTTTCATACGATATTGACGGCGCAGTTGTTAAGGTTGATAATTTAAGCTACCGCAACGATTTAGGCAGCACATCTAAATTTCCAAAATGGGCTGTTGCTTTTAAATATCCGCCTGAGGAAAAGGAAACTGTTTTAAAGGATATTGAAATTGCAGTCGGCAGAACAGGTGCACTTACACCCACAGCAATTTTTGATTCAATAACTTTGGCAGGCACATCTGTAAGCCGTGCTACACTTCATAATGAAGATTTTATAATTTCAAAAGGCATTGGCATAGGTGATACAATAGTTGTCCGCAAAGCAGGGGATATAATACCTGAGGTTTTAGCTGTATCAAAGCATGCCGATGATTCTTCTGTATTCAAAATGCCCACAATTTGTCCATCTTGTAAATCACCTGTTTTTAGAGAAGAGGGCGAAGCGGTAATCAGATGTACTAATGCCGACTGTCCCGCACAGTTGCTCCGTCATCTTATTCACTTTACCTCGCGTGATGCTATGGATATTGAGGGGTTGGGACCTGCAGTTTTAGAACAGCTTTATGATTCTGGACTGATTTCTAATATTTGTGACCTTTACAGCCTTGATTATGATAAAATAATCAAACTTGAGCGTACGGGTGAAAAGTCTATAGAAAATCTCAAAAATGCTATTGAAAAGTCAAAAGAAAATGATTTATCAAAGCTTTTGTTTGCTTTAGGCATTAGGCATATCGGCGCAAAGGCAGCAAAACTTTTATCAGAGTATTTTGGAAATATTGATGCGATTTTAAATGCTGAAATTGAGGATTTCCAAAACATTGAGGGGTTTGGTGAGGTTTTAGCGGAATCTGCTTTTGAATTTTTCTCTTTAGAAGAAACCCGTAAAATGATTGAAAGCCTTAAAGAAAAAGGCGTTAATATGAAATCTCTTAAAGAGGTTACAGATACAAGGTTTACAGGCAAAACTTTTGTTCTCACAGGAACTTTAGCAACCCTCACACGTAATGAGGCTTCTGCTATTATCGAAGATTTCGGCGGTAAAACCTCTTCCTCAGTATCTAAAAAAACCGATTATGTTTTAGCGGGTGAGGAAGCCGGAAGTAAGCTTGATAAGGCTAATAAGCTTGGTGTTACTGTAATTTCTGAGCAAGAATTTATGGAATTGATAAAATAGTATTGACAAAATATATTTTGAGTAATAAAATAATAGTATCTTCAGGGCGAGGTGCAATTCCTCACCGGTGGTATAGCCCACGAGCCTTTTATAACAAAGGTTGATTTGGTGAAATTCCAAAGCCGACGGTTAAAGTCCGGATGGTAGAAGATTATATATCTTTGTATTACTTTGCCCTGTCATTTTTGACGGGGCTTTTATTTTTGGAGGAAATATGAGAACTAAAAATTTAAGGCAAATAAGTGTAGTAGCGGTGTTTTCCGCAATAGCTTTTCTTTTGACATTTTTCTTTAAATTTAAGGTAAGTTTCTTAACCTTTGATTTTAAAGATGCTATTATTGCAATAGTCTCTTTGACTTTTGGCTCTGTTTATGGGGTTGCTTCTGCGGGTGTTGTGGCTTTTCTTGAGTTTTTATCTGTAAGCGATACAGGACTTTACGGACTGATTATGAATTTCATTTCAAGTGGAACTTTTGCCTTGATTTTTGGCAGTGTGTATAAGTATAAACGAACATTCCAAGGCGCAATTCTTTCGGCGGTTTTGTCTGCTGTGGGAGTGACGGCTGTTATGATGCTTGCTAATTATTTTATAACTCCTTACTATATGGGGGTTTCACGCGGCGAAGTTCTAGCATTAATACCCACGCTTTTATTACCATTTAATCTTGCAAAGACTGTTATTAATGCTGCTTCAACTTTGATTTTATATAAGCCTGTTACTAATGCTCTTAAAAGGGTTGGTGTATTAGAAGGCAAAAGTACAGAAAAGCATATATATAATAAAAAATCGCTTATTCTTACTGTTGTTTCTTTAATTGTAATAATAATTGCTGTTTTATTTGTCATATTTTACCTTAATGGTGGCTTTAAAATAATTGCCTAAAATGGTTGACAACTATTGTTTTTGGTGCTATAATTCATAAACGAACTTAATATTCCTTATCAAGAGTGGTGGAGGGGACCGGCCCTGTGAAGCCCGACAACCTGATTGAAAAAATTAAGGTGTTAACTCCGGCGGTTTATCCGAAAGATGAGGTTTTATATAACCGCTTCTTTTGAGGCGGTTTTTTGTTAAATTATAATTTGGAGGAAGTATAAATGTCAAAATTACTTTTTACATCAGAATCAGTAACAGAGGGACATCCCGATAAGGTATGTGACTGTGTGTCAGATGCAATTCTTGATGCTATTTTAGCACAGGATAAAAATGCTCGTGTGGCATGTGAGACTTTTTGCACTACAGGTATTGTAACGGTTATGGGTGAGATTACTACTACTGCTCAAGTTGATATTCCACAAATAGTCCGCAATACAGTTTGTGATATAGGCTATAATTCTCAAAATGCAGGGTTTGACGGCAATACATGTGCTGTAACTGTAGCACTTGACAAGCAAAGCCCTGATATTGCGCTTGGTGTTGATAACTCAATGGAATATAAGGATGGAGCAGAGGATGCTTATAATCTTCACGGTGCTGGCGACCAAGGTATGATGTTTGGTTATGCTTGCAATGAAACTGAGGAACTTATGCCTCTTGCTATTTCTTTGGCTCATAAAATGGCAAAGAGACTTACTGATGTTAGAAAATCAGGTGAGTTGACATTCCTTAATCCCGACGGAAAAACTCAGGTTACAGTTGAATATAATGACGGAAAACCCACTCGTGTTGACGCTGTTGTTGTTTCAAGTCAGCACTCTGATGATGTAACACTTGAAGAATTGCGTTCAGCAATACTCGAAAAGGTTATTAAGCCTATAATTCCTACAGAATTTTTCGACCAAAACACTAAGGTATATATTAATCCTACAGGTAGATTTGTTGTTGGCGGTCCTCAGGGGGATACAGGTCTTACAGGCAGAAAAATTATTGTTGATACATATGGTGGATATGCTCGTCACGGCGGCGGTGCATTTTCGGGCAAAGACCCAACAAAAGTTGATAGAAGTGCGGCATATGCAAGCCGTTATGTAGCTAAAAATATCGTTGCCGCAGGTCTTGCCGATAAATGCGAAATTCAGTTGGCTTACGCTATAGGTGTGGCAAAGCCAGTTTCAGTTATGGTTGATACCTTTGGTACTGGTAAGGTGTCAGACGATAAATTGGCAGAAGCTGTTGTTAAGGTATTTGATTTGCGTCCTGCCGCAATTATTGATAATTTGAAGCTGAGAAATCCTATTTACCGCAATACATCCGCTTACGGTCATATGGGAAGAACAGATATTGAATTCCCTTGGGAGAAAACTGATAAGGTTGAAGACTTAAAGGCGGCTTTATAATATTTTCGAGGTGTTATCGTGTTTCAAATTTTAGCAAAAAAACAGCATAACGAGGTCGTGACAGAGCTTACCTTGTCGGCACCGCTAATTGCTAAAAAAATAATGGCAGGTCAGTTTGTTATTATCCGTATTGATGAAAAGGGCGAAAGAATACCTTTAACTGTTGCGGATTATGATCGTGAAGATGGTACTGTTACAATTATTTTTCAAGCTGTTGGTTATACAACAATCAGACTATCAAAGCTTTCTGTTGGCGATTTTATTGCCGATTGTGTGGGTCCTCTTGGTATGCCTACCGATTACGGCGCTCCTCAAAAAGCTATTGTTATTGGTGGTGGTGTAGGCTGTGCAATTGCCTATCCTCAGGCTAAAGCTCTTTTTAAAAAGGGCGTAGATACTACAGTTATTGCGGGTTTCAGAAATAAGGATATTGTAATTCTTGAGGATGAAATGCGAAAGGTTTCAAATAATTATTATATCACTACTGATGATGGAAGCTACGGTGAAAAAGGCTTTGTTACCGATGTTTTAAAGAGTCTTATCGGTGCGGATAGCTACGATTTAGTTATAGCAATAGGACCTATACCTATGATGAAATTTGTATCCCTTACCACTAAGGAATTTGGGATTAAAACTATTGTAAGTCTTAATCCTATTATGATTGACGGTACAGGTATGTGCGGCGGTTGCCGTGTGACTGTGGGCGGTGAAACCAAATTTGCTTGTGTTGACGGTCCTGACTTTGACGGACATTTGGTTGATTTTGACGAGCTAATGCGTCGAAATAGCTTTTATCGCGAGGTAGAGGCACACGCTTGTAGATTGGAGGCAGACCTTTAATGGCAGATATGTCACCAAACAAAATTCCTATGCCTGAACAAGAACCGCTTATACGAAATAAAAATTTTGATGAGGTTGCACTAGGATACACAGAAGAAATGGCGGTTGCAGAGGCAAAAAGATGCTTAAACTGCAAAAATCCGCTTTGTGTTACAGGTTGTCCCGTTAATGTTCAGATACCTGATTTTATTTCTCTTATTTCTAAGGGTAATTATAAAGCTGCATACGAAAAAATAGCAGAAACAAGTTCACTGCCTGCGGTTTGCGGCAGAGTTTGTCCACAGGAAAGACAGTGTGAGGGCAAATGTGTAAGGGCTATTAAAGGTGAAAGCGTTGCGATAGGCAGACTTGAGCGTTTTGCGGCTGATTATTATTTGGCAAACTGCGAAAGAACAATTCCTGAAATTCACAAAAACGGTAAAAAAGTAGCTGTAATAGGCGGAGGTCCTGCGGGGCTCACTTGTGCCGGTGACCTTGCTAAAAAAGGTTATGGTGTAACAGTTTTTGAAGCATTTCATAAAGCAGGTGGCGTTCTTGTATACGGAATACCTGAGTTCAGACTTCCTAAAAAAATCGTTGAGCTTGAAATTTCAGGATTAAAGTCTTTAGGTGTTGAAATAAAGACCGATATGGTAATAGGTAAGATTTTATCTGTTGATGAAATAATGGAAATGGGTTATGATGCAGTTTTCGTAGGCTCGGGTGCAGGGCTTCCGCAGTTTGCAGGTATTGAGGGAGAAAGCGCTGTAGGTGTATACTCTGCCAACGAATTTTTAACACGCATTAATCTTATGAAAGCCTATGATGAAGAGTATGCTACACCAATTAATAAAGCAAAATCAGTTGCTGTAGTTGGTGGAGGAAACGTTGCTATGGATGCGGCGCGCTGTGCTAAGCGTCTTGGCGCAGAGCATGTTTATATTATTTACCGACGTGGCGAAGAGGAAATGCCTGCCCGTAAGGAAGAAATTCATCACGCAAAGGAAGAGCAGATAGAGTTTTTATTACTTTCTAATCCTACTAAGATTTTAAGCGATGAAAACGGCTTTGTCAGGGCTGTTGAATGTGTTAAGATGCAACTTGGCGAGCCTGATGTTACTGGCAGAAGAAAACCTCAAAAGGTTGACAACTCGGAGTTTTCTGTTGAAGTAGATTCAGTTATTATGGCTCTTGGTACATCACCAAATCCGCTAATAAGAATGACCACAAAAGGTCTTGAAACTAACAATCGTGGCTGTTTTGTAGTAGATGAAAATATGCAGACCACAAAGAAAGCTGTTTATGCAGGTGGTGACGCTGTAACAGGCGCCGCAACCGTAATACTTGCTATGGGTGCAGGCAAAACCGCTGCAAAGGCTATTGATGAATATTTGAAAAAAATTTAAAAAACTCTTGACATTTTGTGAGAAGGGTGTATAATAGAAACACAATGAAGTAGTACGTGTTTCGTTCTCACCCTCAAGCGTTTAGTCAAAGGGTTAATAAAGTTTTATCATTTAAATGGTATCTTTATGCGTGGACGTTAATGCGTCCACGCTTTTGTTTTAACCTATTTGGAGGTGCGTCAGCATTAGCAGTAAAGAATTAGCCATCAACGAAGATATTAAATTTAAGGAAGTTCGTGTGATTTCTAATGACGGTTCACAGCTTGGGATTATTCCGATTTCAAAAGCTCTTGATGCGGCATTTGCTGCAGAACTTGATTTGGTTTGTATTTCACCTAACGCCGAGCCGCCTGTTTGCAAAATTATGGATTACGGTAAATACCGTTTTGAACAGGCAAAGCGAGAAAAGGAAGCAAAGAAGAACCAAAAGGTAATGGAAGTTAAGGAAATTCGTTTAGGACTTAGTATTGATGTTCATGACTTTGAAACCAAGGGTAAACATGCGATTCGTTTCTTGCAGGACGGTAACAAGGTAAAGGTTTCAATTCGTTTCCGTGGCCGTGAGCTCGGACATCCTGAAATCGGTCTTGATACAATGAGCCGCTTTGCAGATTTTTGCAGTGAATATGCTTCGGTTGAAAAGGCTGCTAAGATGGAGGGACGTAATATGCTTATGTTCCTTAGCCCCAAATCTGGTAAATAATGTTGTAAAATAATATAGGGAGGACTTAAAATGCCTAAGATTAAAACACACAGTGGCGCCAAGAAGCGCTTTAAGCTTACCAAAACAGGTAAGGTAAAAAGAGCACATGCTTTCAAGTCACACATCCTCAACAAGAAGACAACCAAGCGTAAGAGAAATCTTCGCAAGACCGTTACTGCTGATGTAACAAATGTAGCAGCAGTTAAAAAAATGATTCCTTATAAATAAGGAAAAGATTTAATGGAGGTAAACACAGATGGCACGTGTTAAAGGTGCGTTGGCAACACGCAAAAGAAGAAAAAAGATTTTAAAACTTGCTAAGGGTTATTTCGGCGCTAAGTCTAAGCTTTTCAAAACTGCGAAAGAAGCCGTAATGAAATCTGGCAACTATGCATATGTTGGTCGTAAGCAGAAAAAACGCGATTTCCGCAGACTATGGATTACTCGTATTTCTGCTGCTTGCAAAATGAATGACATCAACTATTCTTCATTTATGAACGGCTTAAATAAGGCAGGTGTTCAAATCAACCGTAAAATGTTGGCTGATTTGGCTGTTAACGATGCTAACGGCTTTGCAACCTTAGTTAAGGCTGCTAAGAAAGCATTAGATAAATAATTTATTATCGCCCGCGGGTATCCACGGGCGACTTTTTCATTTTTATTTATAAATAAAAGGGGCATATTTGGATGAGATTTAAGTCAATTTCAAGCAAGGATAATTCACTTATCAAACTGGTTTCCGCCTTGCAAACAAGTGCTAAAGCACGTCGTGAAAACGGTCTTTTTGTACTTGAGGGCTTGCGAATTTGTGATGATGCAAGTTCTAACGGAATACAGTTTGATAAGTTAATTGTATCAGAAAATGCTAAGATTAAATATAAAAATGAAATTAATGATTTCGCCAAAAATTCCATTGAATGTTATATAATTAATGACAGCCTTTTTAAGAAAATCAGTGATACACAGAGTCCACAAGGAATTATAGCAGTGTCAAAGATTCCCGAAAATAATACAGAGATAGATTTAAGCGGAAGATATATTGCGCTTGAAAATATATCAGACCCCTCAAATTTAGGAGCGGTTGCGAGAACTGCGGAGGCTCTCGGAGTTTCAGGTATAATTATATCTGATAATTCCTGTGACCCATATTCACCAAAGGTTTTGCGTGCCTCAATGGGTACAATGCTTAGAATGCCTGTGATTATTTTTACGGATTTTGCAAGCCAAATTAAAAATTGTGGACTTAAAAGCTATGCTTGTGTTGTTGATAGGGAAGCTAAAAAAATTAACAATATTGATTTTTTCGATGGCAGTGTACTTATAATTGGTAATGAAGCAAACGGAATTACAGATATCACGAAATCGGTTTGTAATGAACTTATAACGATTCAAATGTCGGGGAAGGCGGAGTCATTAAATGCTGCAATTGCGGCTTCAATTGCAATGTGGGAAATGATGAAATGATAAGATATCTTATTTGGCTTCAACAAGCCTTGGGTGCTGGAAATATACGAGCAGTAAAAGCTTTGGAATATTTTGGTTCGGCAGAAAATATTTTTAATTTAAAAGTATCAGAGCTAGAAAAGAGCAGGATTTTCACTAAAAAAGACCTTTTAAGTCTACACAATACTTCTTTATCAAGTGCGCTTAAAATTATGGCAGACTGCAGGAAGAACAATATAAAAATTTTAGGATTTGGTGATAAAGAATATCCCGAATGTTTATCACAAATAAATGATGCGCCACTTGTTTTGTATACAAAGGGTAAAATACCGAATTTTGATAATACGCCGACAATATGTATTGTAGGGCCTAGAAAGGTTAGTGAATTTGGTAAAAGAGCCGCTTACTCTTTAAGCTATAGATTAGCGGCAAGTGGATTTACCGTAGTTAGCGGCGGTGCTATTGGCACTGATACTTATGCACATGCAGGTGCGCTTAAATCGGGTGGAAAAACGGTCTTATGTATGGGTTGCGGCATAATGAGTAATTATTTACCAGAAAACAAAAAGCTTCGCGATGCAGTAGAAAAGTCAGGCTGTCTTATCAGTGAGTATCCGCCCTTTTGCGAGCCTGATAGATCAACATTTCCTGTGAGAAATCGCATCATGTCGGCTTTAAGCCTTGGAACAGTAGTAATTGAAGCACCGCACAAAAGCGGCTCTTTGATAACTGCACGCCATGCGAATGAGCAGGGTAGAGATGTGTTTGTGATACCTGGTTTGCCAAATCTTCGCGAATACAAGGGTTCAAATGCACTACTTAGGGATGGTGCAAAGCCAATTTTAGATATTTCGGATGTTTTTGGTGAATATATTACACGCTTTCCCGATAAAATCAATATAGAAAAAGCATTTGAGCAGTCTAACATTATTGAGAATAAAATACAGAAACAAACAAAAATAGAAAAAAATCAAAAAAAGTTTCCTCAAACACTTTCAAATGAAGCGAAAATAGTGTATAATCATTTAGATAAGCAAATTTTCTTTCCCGAGGATATTGATGTTCCAAATGTAAGTAACAGTAAGCTATTGTCAGTTCTTACTGAGCTTGAAATGGAATTTATGATAAAATCTCTTCCAGGCGGAAAATACGAAAAGCTATAAGAACTTTGAACGGAGGAAGAATATGTCAAAACTTTTAATAGTTGAGTCTCCAACTAAAGTAAAAAGCATACAAAAATATTTAGGAAGTGATTACAAGGTAATGGCTTCTATGGGTCATATTCGCGATTTACCTAAATCGAGTTTAGGTGTTGATATAGAAAACGGGTTTATGCCGCAGTATTCAAATATGCCCGAAAAAAGAGAATTAATAAAATCTTTAAAGACTGCCGCTGCTGACAGTGAGCAGGTATTATTAGCAACCGACCCTGATAGAGAGGGTGAAGCTATTTCTTGGCATTTAGCACAGATATTAGCGCTCGATTTTAACGAGGCTAATCGTGTTACATTTAATGAAATTACTAAATCAGGTGTTAATGCGGGTATTAAACAGCCCAGAAAATTAAATCTTGATTTGGTTGATGCTCAACAGGCACGTCGTGTACTTGATAGAATAGTAGGTTACAAATTAAGTCCTTTTCTTTGGAAAAAGGTTAAAAGCGGTCTTTCGGCAGGTCGTGTGCAAACCGTAGCACTAAGACTTATAGTTGAGCGTGAGCGTGAAATTGAAAAATTTGAGGCAACTGAGTTTTGGTCTATTGATGCTAAGCTTTTAGCTTCAAGAAAATCATTTGTTGCAAGGCTTTACGGTGATAAAAATGGCAACAAAATCGAGAATATTATTGATGAGGCTTCTGCAAGAAAGATAGTTGAAGATTTAAATAATGCGTCTTATACAGTTACGGAAATTAAAAAGGGTAAGCGCAACCGTCAACCTGCACCGCCATTTATTACCTCTACCTTACAGCAGGAGGCTTCACGTAAATTAGGTTTTACAGGTCAGCGCACTATGCGTATAGCACAGCAACTTTACGAGGGTGTTGAAATAGAAGGTATAGGAGCTACAGGTCTTATCACCTATATGCGTACCGACTCTTTGCGGATTTCAGAAGAAGCAAGAGCTGCTGCTAATTCTTATATTTCGAAGCGATTTGGTGATAAGTATTTACCATCTTCACCGAGATATTTTAAAACTAAAAACGGCGCACAGGATGCTCATGAGGCTATTCGTCCCACAGTAATCGAGCTTTCGCCTGAGTCTGTTAAGGATTCGCTGACTTCTGAACAATATAAGCTTTATAAACTTATTTGGGAGCGTTTTATTGCATCTCTTATGGCTGTATGTGTTCAGGATACTATGAATGTTAGCATTACCGCAGGAGACTATATGTTTAAATCCAGCGGACATACTGTGAGTTTCGCAGGTTTTACTGTTCTTTATGAAGAGGGAAAGGACGAAGACGGCGAAAACGAAGTCAGCTTGCCCGAAATGAAAATGGGCGATGTATTAAAGCTGAAAGAACTTTCACCTAATCAGCATTTTACACAACCGCCCGCACGTTATACAGAGCCTACGCTTATAAAAGCTCTTGACGATAACGGCATTGGCAGACCTTCTACTTATGCACCTATTCTTTCTAATATTCTTAATAGAGATTATATTGAAAGAGAGAAAAAATCATTAAAGCCTACTAATCTTGGTATGGTTGTTTCTGATTTAATGGTCGAATATTTTAATAAAATATTTGATGTTAAGTTTACAGCAGGACTTGAGGTTAAGCTTGATAAAATCGGTGTTGGTGAGATTGAATGGGTGAAAACCATTGAAAATTTCTATAATGATTTTGATAAGCTTTTCAAAAAGGCTGAGGATTCTTTAAATGGCAAACGTGTCAAGGTGCCGTTAGAAGAAACTGACGTTTTGTGTGAAAAATGCGGTAGCAAAATGGTTGTGAGAAGCGGAAAATTCGGTAAATTCCTTGCTTGTCCAAATTACCCTGCCTGTAAAAATACAAAGCCTGTACCTGAGGATGAGGTTAAACAACCATGTCCTAAATGTGGTGCAAAGCTTTTAAAGAAAATTTCTAAAAAAGGTAAAAAATTCTATGGCTGCTCAAATTATCCAAAGTGTGATTTTGCGGCCCCAGGTGTTCCTACAGGTCAAAAATGTTCTGAGTGCGGTGATTATATTATCGTAGGATTAAGAGGCAGAAAATTCTGTATGAATGCTAATTGTGTTACAAGACAGCAAAAAACAACAAAAAAGGAAACTAATGATGAATAATGTTACTGTTATAGGTGCTGGACTTGCAGGTTGCGAGGCGGCATGGCAGTTGGCAAATAACGGAATTAAGGTAAAACTTATTGAAATGAAGCCGCTTAAAAAAACTGCAGCGCATAAATCAGATTTATTTGCAGAGCTTGTGTGCTCAAATTCTTTAAAAGCGGCACGAATTGATTCTGCTGCAGGTCTTTTAAAAGAAGAAATGCGACGTCTTGGCTCTGTCTGTCTTAGTGTTACTGACGAATGCGCTGTAGCGGCAGGTGGCGCTTTGGCGGTTGACAGGGATATTTTCTCAAAACTTATTACCGAAAAAATCAAATTGCATCCTAATATAACGGTAGTAAATGAAGTGGTAGAAAAATTGCCTAAGGATACTGTTACCATTGTAGCTACAGGTCCTTTAACTGATACAAAATTGGCAGAGGATATCGCAAATCTTTGCGAAAGTGAAAATTTAAGTTTTTTTGATGCTGCCGCACCTATTGTAACGGCAGAGAGTGTTGATATTAATATAGCTTTTAAAGCTTCGCGTTACGGCAAGGGGACAGACGATTATATTAACTGCCCTTTTGATAGAGAAGAGTATACAGCATTTCATAACGCGCTTGTTTCTGCCGAAAGTGCACCACTTAAGGATTTTGATAAGCCTGTTACTGTTTATGAGGGTTGTATGCCTATTGAAATATTAGCAAAACGTGGTGAGGACTCAATACGTTTCGGTCCTTTAAAGCCCGTTGGTCTTCGCGACCCTCGGACAGACAGAAGACCTTGGGCTGTAGTTCAGTTGCGCAAGGAAAATGCAGAGGGCAGTCTTTATAACCTTGTAGGTTTTCAGACTAATCTTAAATTTCCCGAGCAAAAGCGTGTGTTTTCAATGATACCGGGACTTGAAAACGCCGAGTTTATTCGATACGGTGTTATGCACCGAAATACTTTTATTAATTCCCCTAAGCTTTTAAATTCTGACCTTTCATTAAAACGTGACAGAAACATATTTTTTGCAGGTCAGCTTTCAGGTGTAGAGGGTTATATGGAATCGGCGGCAAGCGGTATTGTTGCAGGTATCAATGCGGTGGCAAGGGTTTGCGGTGAAGAACCTTTGTTACTTCCAAAATTTACTATGATAGGCGCTCTGCTTTCCTATGTTTCAGATGAAACGGTTGTAAATTTTCAGCCAATGGGTGCAAATTTTGGAATACTGCCTCCGCTTGAAGAAAAAATCCGTGATAAAAGAGAGCGATATATGGCTTTGGCAGAGCGTTCGCTTAAATGGTTTGAAAATTAAGGAGAGTAAAAGTTATGCGTATTGCGGTTGATGCATTTGGCGGCGATAATGCGCCGTTAGAAATAGTTAAGGGTGCTGCGCTTGCTTCAAATGAATTAGGCGTCGATATCACTCTTACGGGTAAAAGAGAAAAAATTGAAAAAATTATTTTAGACAATAACCTTAAGTTTTCAGGTGAGCTTTTAATTGTTGATACCGATGATGTTATTTCGATGCACGATGAGCCAACAACACTTTTAAAGGTACACAGTGAAAGCTCAATGGCACTTGCCTTTAAAGAACTTACAGAGGGCAGAGCAGATGCAGTGGTGTCCGCTGGTTCAACAGGTGCTGTTGTGGTTGGCGGAACTTTGTTGGTAAAGCGTATTAAAGGCATTAAAAGACCTGCTCTTGCAGGACTTATCCCGTCACCTGACGGTCATTATATGCTTATGGATATGGGTGCTAATGCTGAGTGCAGACCTGAAATGCTTTGCCAATTCGGTATAATGGCAAGTGTTTACTTAAAGTGTGTCGAAGGTATTGAAAATCCTAAAATAGGTCTTCTAAATATCGGTGTAGAAGATACAAAGGGCACAGAGCTTCAAAAAGAAGCTTTTAAACTTTTAAGCGCAGCACCTATAAATTTCGTTGGTAATATTGAGTCGCGTGAAATGCCGAAGGGTGTTTGCGATGCAGTAATTACAGATGGTTTTACAGGCAATATCGCATTAAAACTTATTGAGGGCACTGCTATTACCTTCTTTAAAATGGTTAAAAAGGTTTTATATAAAAATATTGTTAATAAACTTTCAGCTTTGGTTCTTAAAAAGGATTTATATGGGTTAAAGGCTATGATGGATAGCTCAGAGGTGGGCGGTGCTCCCCTTTTAGGTGTTAAGGGTACTGTTATTAAAGCTCACGGTAGTTCAGATGCCAAGGCTATTAAAAATGCTATTAAACAGGCAGTTATTTTCACTGAAACAAAGGTTATAGATAAAATATCTGCTAATTTATCATAGGGAATAAGGTTTTAAAATGAAGGCTTTAGAACAAAATTTAGGTTATAGTTTTAAAAATAAAAATTTGCTTGTTAATGCACTTTGTCATTCTTCCTATGCCAATGAGGTGAGAAATGGTACAACCTCAAACGAAAGACTTGAATTTTTAGGTGATTCAGTTTTATCGGTTGTGGTTGCGGATTATCTTTACAATAATTTCAAGGATTTGCCGGAGGGTGAGCTTACCAAGCTTAGAGCCTCTTTAGTATGCGAAAAGTCATTATGCACTTTTTCGCGAGAACTAGGTCTCGGTGAATTTTTAAAGCTTGGCAAGGGTGAGGAAAAAGGCGGAGGCAGAGAGAGAGATTCTATATTAGCTGACGCTTTTGAGGCTGTGCTTGCCGCAATGTATCTTGACGGCGGTATGGAAATCGCAAGCAAACACGTTTTACGCTTTATTTTGCCTGAGCTTTCTCATACTGATGACGAGGTTTTCAAAGATTATAAAACCGCATTACAGGAAATTATACAGCGTAATCCCGAGGAGACGGTTTCATATATTTTAACCGCCGAGTCAGGTCCTGATCATAATAAAATGTTTGAGGTTGAAGTTCATCTTAACTCAAATGTTATTGGAAAAGGCAAAGGCAAATCAAAAAAAGCAGCTGAGCAGTCTGCGGCCAAGCAGGCGCTTGAGCTCATGGGAGCGCAGATATGAGTGAAATACACTCCAATATTTCTATTTTTGTGCCACACATAGGATGTCCTAATAAATGCAGCTTTTGTAATCAGCGACATATTACAGGTGTTTGTAAAGCTCCTCACCCTGAGGATGTTTTGAAAGCAGTAGAACAGGCTAAAAAATCCCCTAAATATAATCCTGCTACCATACAAATAGCATTTTTTGGCGGTAGCTTTACGGCTATTAACCGTAACTATATGATGTCATTACTTAAGGTGGCAAAAGAGTGTGTGCAAAAAGGTGATGCTTGTGGCATCAGAATATCAACAAGACCTGATGCTATTGACAGAGAAATATTAACAGTTTTAAAGGAAAATAATGTTACTGCAATAGAACTTGGAGCTCAAAGCCTTAATGACAGAGTGCTTAAAATGAATAACCGCGGTCATTCTTCGGCAAATGTCGAAAACGCTTCAAGGCTAATTCGTGAATTTGGTTTCGAGTTGGGGCTTCAGATAATGACAGGGCTTTTTAACGATACCGATGAAAAGGCGATAAAAACAGCTAAAAAGGTAATAGAAATTAAGCCCGATACCGTGCGTATTTATCCTACTGTCGTTTTAAAGGATACACATCTTGCTGCACTTTATCTTGACGGTATTTATAAGCCTCAAGAGCTAAGTGAAGCGGTAAATCTTGCTTCAAAGTTATATCTTATGTTTACCGAGGCTGGAATTAAGGTTATCCGCTTAGGACTTCACTCAATTGAAAGTGATGCATATCTTGCAGGTCCTTGGCATCCTGCTTTTAGTGAACTTTGTTTATCTTCAATAATGCTCAAAAAAGCGCTCAGATTACTTAATGAAAAGGGTAAATATATAATTTATGTTTCTAAATCTGATGTTTCAAAAATGATAGGTCAGAAACGAAGCAATATAACATATCTTGAAAATAAAGGCTTTTTATGTAAGGTTAAAGAAAAGTCAGGTCTTAATAGTTTAGAATTGCAAATCGAAAGGGAAGTGTGAAAGTATGCTGTTAAGTTCAATTGAAATACAGGGTTTTAAATCCTTTGCCGATAAGACAACTCTTAAATTTGGTAAGGGAATAACTGCCGTTGTAGGACCTAACGGTAGCGGAAAAAGTAATATTTCTGATGCAGTGCGTTGGGTTTTGGGTGAGCAGTCAACTAAGAGTCTTCGCGGTCAGTCTATGGAGGATGTAATTTTTGGTGGTACTGAGAATAGACGTCCTCACGGCTTTTGCGAGGTGACGCTTAATATTAACAATACTGACAGAAGCCTTAATTTTGATAATGATTTTGTAAGTATTACCAGAAGATATTACCGTTCACACGAGAGTGAATATGCAATAAATGGTGTTTCAGTAAGACTTAAGGATATTCATGAATTATTTATGGATACAGGTCTTGGCCGCGATGGATATTCAATGATAGGTCAAGGTAAAATCGATACTATTATCAGCTCTAAATCAGGTGAACGCCGAGATATTTTTGAAGAGGCATCAGGTATTTCTAAGTATAGATACCGCAAAATAGAGGCTGAAAGAAAGCTTGGAGCGGCAGAAGAAAATTTGCTTAGACTTCACGATATTTTAGATGAATTAAAATCACGAGTAGGTCCTCTTGCAGAGCAAAGCCGTAAGGCTGAAAAATTTTTAGAATTAGCAGAGCAGAAAAAAGGACTTGAAATAGGTCTTTGGCTTTATACACTTAACAATTCAAAGCAGGCACTTAGAAACCAAGAAAGTAAAATTGCGGCGGCTCAGTTATCATATCGGGAAATTGAGCAGTCTTTAGAGGAGTTTGACCGAAAAACAGAGCAGAATACGTCATATTTTGCGCGCCTCACCTCTGATATTGAGGGTGAAAGACTTAATATTTCCTCAACTAATGAAGAAATAGTTAAACGTGAGGGCGAAATAACTGTTTTACAAAATAATATTCTTCATAATAATGAAAATATTGCACGACTTGGTGATGAAAAGGAAAATCTCGGTAAATCTGACCGCGATGCATTAGATGATATTGATTTAAAAAATACTCAGATTACTGAAAAAGAAAATATTAAGGCAGAGCTTGAAGAAAAGCTTCATACACTTGAAAATCAATTGTCTGAGCTTTTATCGGACAGTGACAATATTTCAAGAAAGATTGAAACGCAAATCCGCGCGCTTAACACACTCTCACAGCAGAGCGCCGATATGCGTGTGCAAATGGTAACTGCAGATACTGCAATTTCCGAGATAAATTTCCGAAAAGGCACGCTTACCGAGCAAACACAAAAGTTAAATACTGAGCTTGACGGTCTTAATTCCGAATTTGATGAGACCAATAAATTGCTTGAACAGTTAGAGAATGCAATAAGCAGTAACTGTAATAGCTTAAAGGGTTATGAATTACGCCTGTCTTCACGCGTACAGGCCGCAGAATCCCTTAAATCAGAGTATGAAACTCTTAATCTTGATATTGAGGCAAAGCGTCGCAGAGTCCAAATTCTAAAAGATCTTGAAAATAATATGGAGGGCTTCGGTTACGCGGTTAAAAAAGTTGTTTCTGAGTCTGAAAAAGGTATTTTAAAAGGAATTTGCGGACCTGTTTCAAAGCTTATTAAGGTTGATAAGGATTATAGTATTGCAATTGAAACTGCATTAGCTGCGGCAATTCAGAATGTTATTACTGAAACAGAGTCGGATGCAAAACGCGCAATTAATTTCTTAAAGTCCAATAATTTAGGACGTGCTACTTTTTTACCAGTTGCAACCATAAAAGCCCGCGATTTCAAGGAACAGGGATTTGATAAGCTATTTGGCTTTGTCGGTATTGCAAGCGACCTTGTAGAAACAGATAACAAGTATAAGGAAATTGTAAAATATCTATTAGGCGGCACATTGGTTGCTGAGGATATTGATACTGCA
This sequence comes from Acutalibacteraceae bacterium, assembly GCA_045578145.1. Lineage (GTDB taxonomy): Bacteria > Bacillota > Clostridia > Oscillospirales > Acutalibacteraceae > UBA737. Next base: position 2,885 of record JAZNJT010000034.1, on the reverse strand, counting down.
ACTACAATTGCAAAAAAATATGATTACCGTATAAAAATCGTAACTCTTGACGGTCAGGTTATTAATCCGGGAGGTTCGCTTACCGGTGGTTCTTTGGTCAAAAATGCGGGTCTTTTGAGCCGTTCCTCTGATATTGAGAGAATGGAAAAAGAAATAGCTAAGGCGATTGATAAGTCCAAAGAGCTTTCAGAAAAACTTACTGCCGCTAACAGTGCGGCTGCCGAGGTAGAAGCCGATATTACCGCGCTTAATGCTGAACTTACAACCCTTAACGAAGATAAAATCAGGTCTATATCTGAACTTAAGCGTATTGACGATTTGCGTAATAATGTCAAACTGTCTCTTTGCCAGCTTGAAAATGAGCAAAAAGATGGTGATAATAAGCTTAATGAGCTTAAAACTCAGTCTTCATCTGCGGCTGTTAAAATTGCAGAGCTCGACCTTAAAAAGACCGAGCTTCAAAACGATATTGATGGTATGACAGGCGGTAGAGATTCGCTGAATTCGAGAAGAGAAAATATTACTGAAAATATTACTCAAATTAAGCTTAGTGTTATTGAAACAGATAAGGATATCGAGCAACTTCGAGAGTCAACTCTTAGTCTTAAAAATCTTATTGAAACACGCGGCACAAGAGGCAATGAAATAGAAATAGAAATTGCAGAAATAAATTCTAAAAATGACGCTTTAGAACTTAGTATTAAGGATATTAAAGCTAATATTGAGTTATCTCGACAAAAAATTATTGATAGCGAAAATAATATAGTTCAAATGCTCGAAAAACGTAATCAAACTGAAAAAGCAGGTATTGAACTTCGTAACAGTGAAAGAGAAAAGACACTTCGCCGTGAGCAAATTGGTGGTGAGCTTGCGCGTCTTACCGAGCGTAAAGAGGTTATGCTAAAAGAGTATGACGAGGTTATTCGCAGACTATACGATGAATATTCACTCACACGCAGTGAGGCCGAAAAGGTGGCTACAGAGCCTGAACATCCGCAAGAGGCGAAGAAGACTCTTGCTGAAATTAAAGGCAAAATCAGAAGCCTTGGTAATGTTAATGTTTCAGCCATTGAGGAATATAAGGAAGTAAAGGAAAGATATGATTTTCTATCTGCTCAAATTGAGGATGTGGAAAATTCACGCAAAGAGCTTAACAAACTTATTAATCAATTGACTACTCAAATGAAAGAAATATTTACCGAGGGATTTGCAAAAATTAACGAAAACTTCTCAAGAACTTTTACCGAGCTTTTCGGTGGGGGACAGGCATCACTATCACTTTCTGACCCCGATAATATTCTTGAAAGCGGAATTGATATTAATGCAAAATTACCGGGTAAAAATGTACCTAGCCTTGAAGGTCTTTCGGGTGGTGAAAAGGCTCTTGTTGCCCTTGCAATATACTTTGCAATTATGCGTGTCAATGCTCCGCCATTCTGTTTTCTTGATGAGGTTGATACCGCGCTTGACGATATCAATGTAGACAGATTTGCAGATTATATGAAAACTTCTGATTTCGCAACACAGTTTATATGTGTTACTCACAGACGAGGTACTATGGAAGCGGCGGATATGCTTTATGGTGTAACAATGCAGGAAAAGGGTATTACAAAACTGCTTGAGCTTAATGTTTCTGAACTTGAAAAGAAGCTTTTAGAGGGCGAAAAAGTATCATAAAGGTGATTTAATGGGATTTTTTAGTAAAATTAAAGAGGGGCTTCAGAAAACAAAAAGTTCGATTGTTGACGGGGTTAACAGTATTGTAAATAGCTTTACAAAAATCGACGAGGAGTTTTTTGAGGAGTTAGAAGAAACTCTTATAATGTCGGATATCGGTGTTAAAACATCAACCGAAATATGCGATTTATTACGAAAAAAAATTAAAGAAACAGGTGCTACTGATACCGCAGTTATTAAAGGTATGATGAAAGAAATTATAACAGAAATGTTAGGCGATGATGAAAGATTGAAGCTTAAAACAAAGCCTTCTGTTATACTTGTAATAGGCGTTAACGGTGTAGGCAAAACCACCTCTATAGGTAAAATTGCAGCAGGTCTTAAAAAAGAGGGTAAAAACGTGGTTTTAGGTGCAGCTGATACATTTCGTGCGGCGGCTATAGACCAATTAGATATCTGGGCAGACAGGGCAGGTGTTTCAATGGTTAAAAGTGTTGAGGGTACTGACCCCGCATCTGTTGTCTTTGACACTATTGCTTCTGCCAAGGCTCATAATGCAGATGTTATTATCTGCGATACTGCAGGTAGGCTTCATAATAAGAAAAATCTTATGGATGAGCTTGCAAAAATTAACCGCGTAATAGCTCGTGAACTGCCTGATTCATCGCTCGAAACCTTGCTTGTTCTTGATGCTTCCACAGGACAGAATGCTGTTAATCAAGCAAAGGAATTTAAAAATGTTACTGATATTACAGGCATAGTCCTTACAAAGCTTGACGGTACAGCCAAAGGTGGAATAATAATTCCCATAAGGAATGAGCTTAATATCCCAGTTAAATTTGTGGGTGTAGGCGAGGGTATTGACGATTTAATGCCATTTTCCGCTAATGAATTTGTTGAAGGTATATTTGAGGAAGAATAATGAAAATATTTATTGCTACTAAAAATCAAAAAAAACTTGTGGAATTAAGCCGTATTTTAGAGCCAATGGGTTTTATTGTAGTTTCAGAAAAGGATTTAGAAAAGCCACTTTGCGATGTTGTTGAGGATGGCAAAACCTTTGAGGATAACGCGTTAATAAAGGCAAAAGCAGGTTTAAAAGAAACGGGATATATAAGCGTTGCCGATGATTCGGGAATATGTGTTGACTATTTAAACGGAGCTCCCGGCATTTATTCTGCCAGATACTCGGGAGGTCACGGTAACGA
>JAZNJT010000033.1:0-1669 GCA_045578145.1 Acutalibacteraceae bacterium | reverse complement strand
CAAGTTGTGATATTATATATCGGCAACTGATATGCGCTGATAGCTCAGCTGGATAGAGCGTCTGGCTACGGACCAGAAGGTCGGGAGTTCGAATCTTCTTCAGCGCGCCACAATAAAGACTTCACCAAAAGGTGAGGTCTTTATTTTTTTACAAACAAATGAAGAAGATTCGAACTCTGAGAGGGTGAGACGCGTTAAGAAAACAGTACGGTGTACTGTTTTTAGCGTCGAAATATGAGGCGGGTACTGTTCGCCAAGCGGACGGTCGCCGAGTATGGCGCACACGCAGAGGGGGCATCTTCTTCAGCGCGCCACAATAAAGACTTCACCAAAAGGTGAGGTCTTTATTTTTGTTCTATAAAACAAAACAGCGTCTGCAATTAATTCTAATTACAGACGCTTCTAATATTCAGTTTTAATTTTCATTCACTCAATTCTTTATAGACTTTCTCCGTTTCATAACGGTTAAATTTTTTTCACTTTTAATTTACTATTAAGTTCTACTTAAACTGAGTCTTAATTAAGACGTACATTGGAATCACCCTAAATAATTTATTTGATAGCAAATATTCTCGCTTTCATATAAATCACCTTTGTTTTCTATATTAAATTTCTCAAGAGAAATCTTATAGCGTTAAAATTAACTGTGCATTGGATTCACCTTTTTATTTAAAGTCTCTCAAAACATTTTCATTTTATATCATAGCGACTTTAATTGTTTTTTAATCCACCTTACTCACTGTTAATGTTTTTAGATTTCAAATTAACTACTTCATTGGAAACACACCTTTCAATTTATTTTTGGTTGTTTGCAGGCGGTGTTGCCTCTTTCATTTTTGAAATCCTCCTTTCTTTTTCTGTCTTTATTGTAATGCATATTTACCAATTTGTCAAGCAAAAGTTAATAACTTTTATATATTTTAACAAATTTACAAAAATATTAATGTCCTTTTGTTACAAATGTGAAAAATATACGGTTAAATTATTAAAAACCTTTTAGTTTCAAGCAAAATATGTTAAAATATTTTAGTTAACACATATTAGGAGTGATTATATGCGACCTGCAATGCCTCCCCCACCGGGAATCCGAGGACCGATGCGAATAGGCGCTGGTCCCAGAGGTTTTTTAACCGAAGACGAAAAAGCTCAGCAACCAAAACTCACAAAAGCCTTATTTTTAAGAATATTAAAATATCTTAAACCTTATAAATGGCATTTCCTTTTAGTTTTTATAGCTCTTATAATATCTGCGGTTTTAGGGCTGTTTCCATCAGTCATAACGGGACAGATAGTAGATTCAATAATAGCCACCGATACCACACTTTACTATTTAGCAAAACTCATTCTTTTCGCATTTATAGTTTTATCGGCTTCGCAAATAATAAGCGTGCTTGAGCAATACATAAACTCTTGGATTTCGCAAAAAATAATTTATGATATGCGCAATGAGATGTATGACCATCTTCAGCATATGCCCCATTCGTTTTTCACTAACGAAAAGCAGGGCGATATTATAACCCGAATGAACAGTGATATTAACGGCGTCAGCACCGTAATATCAGGGTTGCTTACCTCAATTGTCAGTAATTTTCTAACTGTTGCCGTTTCAGTATTTTATCTTTTTTATATTGATTGGCGACTTGCAGTCGTAGGTCTTATAGTTCTTCCA
>JAZNJT010000032.1:0-15089 GCA_045578145.1 Acutalibacteraceae bacterium | reverse complement strand
GAGGCTATCGGTAATATTGAAGTAGCTCTTGAAAACATTATCGATATTCAAAATACACTTATAGGCGGTGAAGGTGTATGAGTATAGCAGAGAAGCTACAGACTATTGCAGAAAATGAGCAAAAAGTATATGAAGCGGGTTATGAAAAAGGTAAATCAGAGAGCGGGGATACAGAAACTGCATATAATAGTGGCTATGTGGACGGTAAAAAAACTGAATATGATGAGTTTTGGGATAGTTATCAAGACTATGGTAGAAGAACAGGTTATGGTTCAGCATTTTGGGGAAAAGGTTGGAATGACACGACTTTTAAACCTAAATATAATCTTTATCCAACTTCTCTAAATCAAGCATTTAGAGAGACATATATAACTGATTTTGTAGCAATATTTGAACACCAAAAGGTTATAATGGATACAAGTAATTGCACAAGTTTTGCATATGCGTTTGGTGTACATGCACATGTTACACACTTAGGTACTATTAATACTACATCTGCAAATGATATAAACAATATGTGTATTAATGCAAATGGCTTACATACTATAGACGACCTTATATTAAAAAAAGATGGTACACAAAGTATAGGTTCTGCATTTTCAGGAACCACCTCATTACGAAATCTTAAAATTACAGGTTGTATAGGTAAAGATTTTAATATTAAGAACTCGGCATATTTAACTTTAGAAAGCATAACAAGTATCATTAATGCTTTATCGGTAGTAGTAAGTGGACAAACATTATTGCTTTCTAAACAAGCAGTTAATACTGCCTTTGAAACGGCTGATAGTTTAGAAGATGGCAGCACATCGGAAGAATGGCTAAACCTTATAAATACAAAATCTAATTGGACAATAACACTAAGTTAGGAGTGATTTTATGAAAAAGGAAATAATTATGAGAATAAAATTAATAGCTGATGAAGATAAGCTGCTGACTAATGGTGAATTATATGCTAAAACTGTATTTTTAGCTGAAAATGAATCTGAAGAAAATTGGCTAGAAATATCACAACAAGAATGTACCAATTAAACAATTAATAACTTGACAAGATTTGGAATATAATATATACTGATAATAGCAAAAGGGTGTATTTTGCATTCTTTTGCTATTTATTTTTAAAGCATAAAGAAAATTATGATAAAAAGGTATATTTAGTAATTATAACTTTTAAATATTTATTAAGGAAAGGGAGCTTGAAATGGAAATTTTATTACAGTATATAAATCTTGAATTTTTATTAAAGGTAATAGCACGCTCTTTACTTGCGGTAATTATCGGTGCTTTAATTGGAAGTGAACGTGCCAGACACGGACGTGCTGCAGGTATGCGAACTCATATTTTAGTATGTTTAGGTTCTGCTCTGACTTCAATGATTAGTATGTATGTTAGTGATATTTTGGGAAACAACGGTGATGTGTTAAGAATTTCGGCGCAGGTAATATCTGGTATAGGCTTTTTAGGTGCAGGTATGATAATACTTAAAAATAATAACGTCATTACAGGTCTTACAACTGCTGCGGGTGTGTGGACAACAAGTATTATCGGTATAGCTGTGGGTTATGGCTTTTATACTGGTGGTATTGTTGCAACTATTCTTTTTTTGAGTACAATAATTCTATTCTCAAAGCTTGAGCGAAAGAAAAAAAGTACCGAGGTAATTTATCTTGAAATAGATGATATGTATAAGGCTAACGAGGTTATCGGCGAACTGAAAAAATATATAAATACAGAGTTTACATATAAATTTTTAGCTCCTAAAAGCTTTTATCAGGGTAATCTTGGAATAAACATTATAATTGAAAAAAGACAGCATTTACAGGTTGAATTGCTTACCGAAATTAAAAATGTAGTATATGCAGAGGAAGAATAAAAGGGAGAGCTAATAGCTCTCCCTTTTATTTTGCGCTATGGATTAGCAGCAGCCACAGTTATTTTCGCAACCGCAGCCACATCCGTTGTTAGCAGTGTTAGTACCGCAGCCGCCACAGCAGCAGAGGATGAGGATAAGAATGATAATCCAAGAACAGTTGTTACCACCAAAGTTACACATTTAAGAAAACCTCCTTTTTTGTTTTCATCACATACTATGTAAAATTAAACTAGGGTGTTACAAAATATGTTTTAAAAAAATATTTGACTTTTCCTGACTTTCGTGTATAATTAAAGTCAGGGAAAGTCAAACAAGGGAGATGTTTAAAATGAGAATGAGCGACCTTATTACAAGAGAAATTATAAAGATGTTAAATGAATCAGAGGAAAACATTGCTGAAATACAAAGAAATGAATTTGCAGGGCTTATAGGTTGCGCCCCAAGTCAGATAAATTATGTTCTATCATCACGGTTCACCCCTGAACACGGATATATTATTGAAAGCCGAAGAGGCGGCGGAGGATATATCAGAATTAAAAGAGTCATTTTAAATTCTTCCTCAGCTCTTATGCATGTTATAAATTCAATAGGTGATACTATTGATTCTATGACTACGCGAATTGTTATAGAAAACTGCCTTGAAGCAGGGCTTATTACAGGTGAAATTGCGCGTGTAATAGCGGCGGCAGTTTCAAATAGCGTTATGCAGAATATTCCTACAGTTTTTAAAGATAAAATGCGTGCTGCTATACTTAAGCAAATGCTATTAACTCAAATTTAGAGGTGTGATAAATATGAAATGTGAAAAATGCGGTAAAAATACTGCTACCACTCATATTAAAAGTATTGTAAACGGTGTGGCAAAGGAAATTAATCTTTGTGCCTTATGCGCCGCTAATGAGGGATACGGCAGTATATCAAATGTGGGTCTTGCAGGTATGTTAGCTTCTATGTTTGGAGAATCACTTAAAAGTGTTAATGATTCGGTTGAAACAAGGTGTACGGTTTGCGGCGCTACATTTTCAAATATTGCAAAAACAGGTAAAGTAGGCTGTGCGGAATGCTATAACACCTTTAAAAATGAGCTTTTGCCTTACTTAAAGCGTGTGCATGGTAGTACTGTTCATGCAGGTAAGGTGCCTAACAGTGCGCCGCTTATTGTAAAGCCTCAGCAAAAAACAGTTGATGATTTGCGTATCGAATTAAATAGATTGGTAAGCGAAGAAAAATACGAGCAGGCTGCAGTTGTGCGTGATGAAATTAAGCGCTTGGAGGGTAATAGCAATGAGTAGATGGTATAAAGAAAACCTAAATAACAGTATTGTTGTAAGCTCGCGTGTCCGCCTTGCACGAAATTTAAGCGGTGTACCTTTTCCGTCATGTATGAACGACGAGCAACGAGTTAAGCTTAAACAAACCGTTAAATCAGCAATTGAAGACAGTAATACTCCGTTTGCTAAATCCCTTAAATATATTGATATGTCTTCTGTTCCTGAGAATGAAGTAATGGCAATGGTGGAAAGACATGTAGTAAGTCCTGAATTTGCAAAGAGTGTAAAGGATAGGGCGATTATACTTTCAGATGATGAGAGCATAAGTATTATGATAGGCGAGGAAGATCATATAAGAATTCAGGTGATTTTAGGGGGGCTACAGCTCGAAAAGGCTTATAATATCGCCGAAAGAATAGACAGTCTATTATACGAGCGATTGCATTTTGCCTTTGATTCTCAGTTAGGTTTTTTAACTGAATGCCCTACTAATTTAGGGACAGGACTGAGAGCTTCTGTTATGCTCCATTTACCTGTTTGCGAAGCGCAGGGAGAAATTCAAAAACTTAGTGAAACGGTGGGTAAAATAGGCTTTACCGTACGTGGTATGTATGGCGAGGGTTCAAAATCCGAAGCATCACTTTATCAGATTTCTAATCAGATTACACTCGGACTTTCTGAAAATAATGCAATTGCTAATCTTGAAATAATAACCAATCAGATAATAGAAAAGGAAATGAAACTCAGGGAAGAATTAGATAGTTTAAAGCTTGAGGATCTTTCCTACAGAGCGCTCGGCACACTTAAAAATGCAAGAATTATTGACAGTAATGAAATGATGAATTTAATTTCCAGGATTAAATTGGGGCTTGATATGGGCATAATTAAAGAGGATATTAATCCTATTGAGCTGCTTGTTGAATCAGGGCCTTTTATGCTGATGGCTAAAAAGGGTGAGATGACACCTAATGAACGCGATATAGAAAGGGCAACTGAGCTTAGAGAAAAGATGACTTAAAGGAGATGAGTTAAATGAGATATAATTTTAACGGTTTTACTTCAAAGGCAAATGATGCACTTAATCAGGCAATTATTTCTGCCGAAAATTTAGGTCATACCTATGTCGGCAGTGAGCATTTGCTTTTAGGTTTACTTAGAATAGGTGGAGGTGTAGCTGCTGCTATACTTTTAAAATGTGATATTACAGACAAAAAAATCGAAGAACTTTTGATTTCGCAGATAGGTAAGGGAACACCAACAAAGCTCTCGCCCGACTATTTTACACCAAGAGCAAAGCGTGTTGTTGAAACCGCTATTACAGGCTGTAATAATATAGGTAAAAAGTATGTTGGTACAGAGCATTTGCTTATAGGTGTTTTGAGTGAAGAGGATAATTATGCTATCAGATTTTTAAATACCTTAGGCGTTGATATTGCAACAATTACAACAGAGACCTTAAAGGCTTCGGGTATAGATTATAACAGTGATATAAAGCCTGAAGATGCTTTGGGAGATATAAAATCCGAGTCTAAAAACGAAACTCTTTCAAAATACGGTACTGATTTAACAGATCAGGCAAAAAAAGGAAATCTTGACCCATGCATTGGCAGACAAAATGAAATTGAGCGTGTTATTCAGATCCTTTGCAGAAGAACAAAAAATAATCCTTGTCTTATTGGCGAGCCGGGTGTCGGCAAAACAGCAGTAATAGAAGGGTTGGCGCAAAAAATAGTTGCAGGAACTGTTCCCGATATCCTTAAAAATAAACGACTTTTTACACTTAATCTTACAAGTATGGTTGCAGGCACTAAATATCGAGGTGATTTCGAGGAAAGAATTAAATCTGTAATTGATGAGGTTATAAGGTCAAAGGATATAATTTTGTTTATTGATGAGGTACACACGATTATAGGTGCAGGCTCTGCCGAGGGCGCTACAGATGCTGCAAATATTTTAAAACCGTCATTGGCACGCGGTGAATTTCAGTTAATTGGTGCTACAACTATTTCTGAATACCGCAAAAATATAGAAAAGGACTCTGCGCTCGAACGAAGATTTCAGCCGGTTAATGTAGGTGAGCCCTCGGAAGACGATGCATTACTGATTTTAAAAGGACTCAGAGATAAATACGAGGCTCATCATAAGGTTACTATTACCGAAGAAGCTTTAGAGGCTGCGGTAAAGCTTTCTGCAAGATATATAAGTGATAGGTTTTTGCCAGATAAAGCTATTGACCTTATTGATGAAGCGGCTTCGAAAGTTAGAATTAAGGCATCTGATACTACACCCGAAATTTTAGATTTAGAGGAAAAAATCGCAGATTTAGAAGAAGAAAAAAATGAGGCAATAAATTCTCAGAATTTTGAGCTCGCGGCAACGCTCCGTGATAAAGAAAATGAGCTTAAAAACCGTTTTAGAGCGGAAAATGAACGGTTAAAGGATAAAAATGCTCATTCTGTAGGTGAGGTTACTGAGGAAGATATAGCTGAAATAGTATCAGGTTGGACAGGAGTTCCTGTGTCACAGTTGACCAAAGAAGAAAGCGAAAGACTTTTAAATCTTGAAAAAGAACTGCACGAAAGAATTATCGGTCAAAATGAGGCTGTAACCGCTATCGCTAAGGCAATAAGACGTGGGCGAGTGGGTCTTAAAGACCCAAAACGTCCGATAGGTTCGTTTATATTTTCAGGTCCCACGGGCGTTGGTAAAACCGAACTTTGTAAAGCTTTGGCTCAGTCAATGTTTGGCAGTGAGAATATGATGATAAGACTTGATATGTCAGAATATATGGAAAAGCATACAGTATCGCGTCTTGTTGGCTCACCGCCTGGGTATGTGGGTTTTGAAGAAGGCGGTCAGTTAACCGAAAAGGTGAGGAGAAATCCATATTCAGTAGTTCTCTTTGATGAAATTGAAAAGGCCCACCCTGATGTGTTTAATATGCTGTTACAAATACTAGAAGACGGTATTTTGACCGATTCACAAGGCAGAAAGGTCGATTTTAAAAACACGGTTATTATTATGACATCAAATGTGGGAGCGCGTAAGCTTACCGACAAAAAGGTTAGTTTTGGATTTATTGAGGATAATGCATCACAAAATGAAAATATTAAGGATTCAGTATTAACAGAACTTAAAAACACATTCAGACCCGAGTTTATAAACCGTATTGACGATATTATAGTTTTTACAAAGCTTACTCAGACTGAGATAGAAGCAATAGCAGAAAAAATGCTTTTAAATCTTACTAAGAGACTCTCAAATCTTAATATTACACTTCGATTTGATGATAGCGTAAAGCAAGCTTTAGCTGAAAAGGGCTTTGATGACGTTTATGGAGCAAGACCGCTTCGCCGCGAAATACAAAGCAAAATTGAAGATAAGCTGAGTGAAAAGATACTTGACGGAACTATAAAGAACGGCAATAAGGCAGTTTGTAAATTCTTGGACGAAGAATTTGTTTTTGAAACAGAATGATAAAAACCCACTCTTTTGAGTGGGTTTTTACTATAAGAATTTTCTTATATCAACAGCTAATTTTTCTTCAAGGTTAATAAGACGCTTGGCAATATCCTTTGAAACCTCATCAGCCGCTTTATACTGATTAAGATATTTATTAAGCGATTTTACACCCATATTGCAACCATCGGTAATAAGGTCGGCAATAGTTTGGTCGGACTCTTTCATTGTAAGCTTAACATTGGTCTTAATCCAAGACATACCCTTAGCAATAGGATTTGGCTCCTTGCCGTCATCGTGGTACTTATCAAGCAAACCGTCAATTTCTCTTTTTAGTGTTTCGTGTTCGTCCTTACAGGCATTAAGAAGCTTTAAAAAATTTGTATCGTCTACGAATTCCAAGGTATCATTAATTGAAGATACCCCCATCTTAACACCTGCATCACATTCACGCAGTAAAAACACTGTATCCTTTTCAATCATATAAAACACACCTTTCTTTTTTTAGTGTGTGTAGTTATAATGAAAATATTAAAACCTCGGTTAAAAAACCGAGGTTTTGTATTTTATATTACTTTGCTTAGAAAGTCCTTTAAGCGCGGACTTTTAGGGTTAGAGAAAATTTCTTCAGGTGTGCCTTGTTCCATAATAATACCCTCATCAATAAAGAGTATACGGTCTGCAACCTCTTTGGCAAATCCCATTTCGTGAGTAACTACTGCCATTGTCATACCGTCGCGTGCAAGACCCTTCATAACCTCTAAAACTTCGCCAACCATTTCGGGATCAAGTGCAGATGTAGGTTCGTCAAACAGCATTACCTCAGGTTGCATACAAAGTGCTCGAACAATAGCCACTCTTTGCTTTTGTCCACCTGAAAGCTGACTTGGGTATGAATTTGCTCTATCGGCAAGACCTACCTTTTCAAGTAATTCTAAAGCGCGTTTTTCGGCATTTTCCTTAGAAATACCTAAAAGCTTTATTGGTGCTAAGGTCATATTTTTAAGAACAGTCATATGAGGGAAGAGATTAAACTGTTGGAAAACCATTCCCATTTTCTGACGGTGAAGATTTATATTGGTTTTCGGGTCTGTAATATCTGCACCGCCAAAATAAATATGACCGCCTGTTGGCTGTTCAAGTAAATTTAGAGTTCTTAAAAATGTTGATTTACCGCAACCTGAAGGACCGATAATAACAACAACTTCACCGCGTTTGATTTCAATGTCTATTCCTTTTAGAACATCAACCTTATCAAACGACTTTTTAAGACCTTCAACCTTTATAAGTGTTTCATTAGTGGTCACTGTTGCGGAGCCTCCTCTCTAAAAGTCCTACAAGCTTGGTAAGAATTATTACAACAACTAAATAAATAATTGCCACACTGATAAGCGGAATAAAGTATGAGAATGTTCTACCAGCAATAGTATTACCTGCTTTTGTAAGGTCAATAACACCAACATATCCAGCAACAGATGTTTCTTTTAGCAAAACGATAAACTCGTTGCACAGGGTGGGGAGGACAACCTTAAACATTTGAGGAACAATTATGTAAATCATAGTTTGAATGTAGTTGAGTCCTAAAGAACGCCCTGCTTCAAATTGTCCATTATCAATCGCCATAATTCCGCTTCGGAAAATTTCTGCAACATAAGCGCCTGAATTAATACCAAAAGCAAAGGTCGCAACTGCAACACCGTTATCTGTTGAACTAAAGATTATAAAATAGAAAATCATAAGTTGAACTACAACAGGGGTACCACGTATTACAGTAAGGTACAGCTTGCAGATTGAGTTCAAGAAGCATAAAAGATAATAAGAAAGTCCGCCCTTCTTTTTAAAATGAATGTGATTTTTATCATAAGTAGAACGGATAATGGCAACAATAACACCTAATGCAATACCCAATAATAGCGAACCTAGTGTTATTAAGAAAGTGTTTTTAAGACCGTCAAGTATAAAATCAAAACGGTTGTTATCAAACATTACACGTTGAAATTCTTGAAAAAATTCTGACACTTCAAAATTCCTTTCTTCTAAAATACAAGAAAACGGGGCGAATGAGAACGCCCCGCAAAGCATAAGTATAAACGTTTATTTAAGGAAGGATGTATTTTTCTAAGTCTTCAAATGTGTTGATTTTGCTGCCTTCTTCTTTTGTGATTACAACCTGAATGCCGGTAGCGTAGCTACTTGAAAAATCAACTTTTTCAAGTCTTTCATCTGTAACAGTCATACCTGCCATACCCATTGTGTATTTTCCGCTTTGAACACCGGGGATGATTGAGTCAAAAGCAACGTTTTCGATAACGAGGTCATAGCCTAATTTATCAGCTATAATCTTGGCAACCTCTACATCAATACCATAGTAATTGTCACCGTCAATATACTCATAGGGAGGGAACTCAGCATTAGTAGCCATAATTAAATCAGGCTTATCTGTATCAACTTTTGCCACAGGAACTCCTACAAGTGCAGTAGAATCAGGATTGTTGATATATTTGTCAACAATAGCCTTAACAGAACCGTCAGCAATTAAATCCTTTAAAGCATTATCAACTTTTTCTTTCATATCACTGCCTTTTTTGAAGCAGATTGCATAATCTTCATTAGCATACTCAGTATCAAGTATTTTTAAACCTTCGTTCGCAGCTACAAAAGATTTAGCAGGTTCGTTATCAATAATTACAACATCAACCTTGCCTGATTTTAATGCTTCAACAGCAGCAGCACCGTTATCATAACGTGTTACAGCATCTTCACCAAAGTCACCAGAAGCATAAATATCGCCTGTGGTGGTTGTTTGAACGCCGATTTTAACAGTATCCTTTTTCTCGCCGCAACCTGCAAAGCAAAGACACATGCAAATTGCTAAAATTAGAGCAAAAACTTTTGTAAACTTTTTCATAAGTAAAATCTCCTTCTAAATTTATTAAAGAAATTATACCACTTTACTTCGCAAAAGTCAATGACAAAATGCATAATTATGCAAAAATTATGAAATACTATGCATATTTGGCTTTGAATCCTCAAGTAGCTGATGTAAAAGAGTTTTAACGGTTGAGGAATGTTCATAAAAAATTTCGTTATCTTTAGTGTCGCTGTATACAAGCATAGAACTTATTGCAAGCTCAATTTCGTCAATATTTGAATGATTGGCAAAAACAGATAATAAGCCTTCTTTTTCGTCCCAATAGTTTTTAAGGCTTTTAGTAGCATTATAGGCGTTGTTATCTGATTTATAAACATTTATACATTCTTCCAGTAATCTATTAGCAGTTTTATATGTGTTATTTATGAAAGCGTATCCTGTTAGGTATGAGGCAATAACAAAAATTAATAATATTGCAGCGGCTATCAGTCTTTTCAATTTTTATCCCTCTTTTTAATTATAGTTTGTTTTCCGCTTCGGTCGAGAGTCATTAAAAATACATCCTTAATATTGGTTTTTCCAATCTTTTTAATTAAATCTTTACGGTTTATTTCAAGTGCGGCGAGCGATTCTTTTATAATTACACCGTCGCTGATTACGGGCAAGGATAAAAATTCTTCTTTTTTTTGAATTTTAAGGTCTTTAACTGTAGCAGGTTGCTCTGTGGTTTTCAGTAATACACTTAGTCCGCCGTTAACCTCAAGTACCGCAAATGCAACAGTACTTATGTCAAAAACGTTTTGTCCTCTAAGTAATTCTATAAGATCTATTACTGTCATTCGCACATTTTTCATCATTTGTTGGTCTATAACACCGTTTTTTATCACAACAACCGATTTACCATTTAAAAGTTTTCGCGCAACAATGCTTTTCATAGCAATAACAGATACGACAATTTCTAAAATTACAAGCACAAAAATAGCAGTAACACCGCTTAATATGGGTTGTGAGGTGTCCTGCAAGGGAATAGCGGCAATTTCTGAAATCAGTAAGGTGATTACCAACTCATTAGGCTGCATATCACCAATCTGTCGTTTACCCATAAGCCTTATACCAAGGGTTACTAAAAAGTAAAGAATTACAGTACGAATAATAGTTGTTATCAAACCAATCACCAAACTTAGTATTAACAGGATATTTGTTAATATTATTTATGACTCAATTTCAGTAATATTATCAGCTATTTCTGAAAAAATCTGACTGCAGGTTTTGGTTTGCAAAAGTGTATTTTCAGAGAAAATTATAACTATATATTCGGGATTTTCAAAAGGAAAAAAACCGCAAAACCAACCCTGACAAATTTCGATTCCTTTGTTATATCTTCCTGTTTGCGCGGTTGCTGTTTTACCTGCCGCGGTTACAGTTTTAGGCATTGCATCTGTACCAGTACCTTCTAACAAAACTTCTTTTAAATATTCTTTTAATTTCTCTGCGGTTTCTTTTTTAAAGGCACGCGTAGGATTGCCTATATTATATTCAGAAAGTTCACCGTCTTTAACAGTACCCTCAACAATAGAAGGAGTATAGTAAATACCGCCATTTGCAATAGCGCTGTAAAGCGTTATCATTGAAATAGGCGATAGCAGTAATTCGCCCTGTCCAATACTAAAATTTGCAAGCTGAGCCATATTTTTTAGTGTGTCAATGCTTGGTAGATTTCCGTTTGCGGTTTGGATATTTTCGCAAAGCTTTAAGCTTTTTCCGAATTTTAAGTTGTTTGCTGTTTTAAGTATTTCCTTTTCGCCTATTTTAAAGGAAAAGTTATAAAAAAATGTATTGCATGACTGTGCAATAGCGCCTTTAAGCCTTAAAAATCCGTGACCGTTGGGATTATGGCATTTGAACAACCTGTCAATGATTTCACAAGAGCCAGTACATTTATATAAAAATGAGTCTTTATTTGATTCAATACCTGCCGCTGCAACACAAGGTTTAAAAACAGAGCCGACATTATATGCATTAACAGCGCGGTTTAAAAAAGGGGAATCCTCACTGTTTAATGCTTGGCTTAAATTCTGTTTATCAAGGTTTGGCATGCTGACACACGCCCTGATTTTTCCTGTTTTTACATTAGAAATTACTATGGCGCCCTTTTGAATAGCCTTAGCACTGTTTTCTGCAATGTTTTGAAGTTTTATATCGATTGTGCTAACAATACCGCTAGCCACTACCGCGCTGTTATTTTCAATTGTGGGGGATACACCCTCTAAAATATTACCTTTACCGTCACATTCATATAAAATAACAGCGTCTTCGCCCTTTAAAATATTGTCATAAGCCTTTTGTATCCCCATAATACCTGTACCAGTAGAATCGACAAAACCTACTGTGTGGTGTGCTACTGTATCTACACTGTCGTAAACCTCAGTGCATACTATACCATCGCAGTTGATTTTTCTTGGCACTTCGCATAACACGGGTTTTCCGTCTTTTAAACGTTCTAATACATTTTTTAGCTCTTCATCCTCCAATACTGCGCTTATGCCTGTTATAGCGCGCGGAGTGGGTGTGACACAGGCAATTATTTTCTTTGTATTGTTTGTGAGAGGTATCATATTTTTATCAAAAACAGTACCACGTAGATTTGTCAATTTAAGTTTATAATAGTTTTGACTTAACGTAACTGCCGAATAATCATTTGAACTTATAACTGCTAATCTGAGTATGCAACTGAAAAATAAAGTTGTGATTAAAAGATAACAAAAGGCACCTCTTCTTGCAAAAAGCTTCCAAAATAATGTATTTTCATTCATAAAAAACACCTCTTGTCTTAGTATTGACAAAAGGTGTTATTTTTAATATTTATTCTGATTTCATTCTAAGCAAAGAGCCTTTTTTTAGCGGACGCTCATAAGGTATTTTAATTGTCATCATGGGGTGTGGCGCACTTTCAATTTCGTTGCCCTTGCCATCATATAACTTATCCGCAGTGATAATAACGGGTGCGCTTTTAGGCTCTAAGCAATCAAGAACCTGTCCCTTTAAAAATTTGTTTTTAAGTGTTGCTACAATATGACCGTCTTCGTATCCGTCAACAATAGCGGCAACCGAATAATCTCTCACATAGCCTGCATTTTCATATGTTTGTGAGTTTTTAGGTGCTCCCATATAAAAGCCTGTAGAGTAGGTGCGGTGACTAATTTTATTTAATTCCTCAGTTACCCATTCGGGACATTTCCAATCGAACGGATTTTGAGCAATACTGTCAAGCGCGCCGCGGTATGCGTTGGTAACAACCGCTGTGTAGTAGTGCGATTTAGCTCTACCTTCAAGTTTAATACTGTCAACCCCAGCGGCTATCATTTTATCAAGCTTTTCTGCCATACACATATCGTTAGCATTTAAAATATATGTTCCTTTATCGGTTTCAGTAATTTCATAATATTCACCTGGGCGCTTTTCTTCCATTAGTGCATAGCTCCAACGGCAAGACTGCGCACAGTCACCGCGGTTAGCATCTCTGCCCGTCATATAGCTTGAAAGTAGGCAACGTGAGGAATAAGAAACACACATAGCGCCGTGGGCAAATGCTTCAAGTTCTAAGTCAACAGGTGTTTTAGCTCTGATTTCAGCTATTTCCTCTAAGGATAACTCGCGCGCTAAAACAACGCGTTTAGCCCCTAAATTGTAAAACGCTTTTGCGGTTTCGTAATTGCAAATACCTGATTGCACAGAGATATGCAAATCACAGTTTGGAGCATATTTTTTCACCTGAGTTATAGTTCCAAGGTCTGCCGCAATAATAGCATCTGCACCTAAATTGTTAATTGTTTCTAAGAAGTGTGGAAGACGCGGCATTTCGGCGTTGTGAGGTATAGTATTACAGGTGATATGCACCTTTACGTTGTGAGAATGTGCATACTCTATTCCGAGTTTTAAATCTTCTTCACCAAAGTTTGTAGCCGCAGTTCGCATGCCGAATTCTTCACCTGCAAGGTAAACTGCGTCTGCACCGTAATCAACGGCAGCTTTAAGACGTGTCAGGTCGCCTGCGGGGGCAAGCAATTCAGGTAGTTTTATAATATCATTCAAAGTATTCATAAATCCAATTATTTCCTTGCTGTAAGCGGCTAATGGTAACATTTTGCTCCGCTATGGTTTTGTGATAGTAAAATTTTCCGTCTTTATCTGTTACAAAGTAAAAATACGGTGAATCTTTAGTTGGGTAAAGTGCCGCTTTAATAGCATCAATACCGGGCGAGCAAAGTGGACCTGGTGGAAGTCCCTTAATATTATAGGTGTTATATCTTCCGTCATCATTTTTAAATGAATTGCCATAATAACAGGTTGGGGAAGAACCAAGTGTCGCAAAACCTTCACTATTCAGGCGATTATAGAAAACCGCCGCCACATTTGCCATCTCAGAGGTTGATTTTCCAGCTTCCATCTGAATAATAGAAGCCATCGTCAAAATCTCATTCATCGAATACCCTAATTCATCGGCACGCTTGTACATATCAGCAGTAATTCTTTTTTCGGCTTCGCTTATCATTTTTTCCACAACAAGCTTTGCGCTTTTTGCCGAATCAAAAGCAAAAAATTCATAGGTTTCGGGGAAAAGATAACCCTCAAGTTCATGGTAAACCTTACCCACATTTGCGTTTTTGAGTAGCTTTGAGTTGAACTTGACTTCATCAAGAGCTAAAAGAAAATCAGAACGTGTACAAACACCTGCATTTTCGAGTATTGTTGTTATTCCCTTTACAGTAACGTTTTCGCCATTAACATTTTTGGTGTAATCGTTAATGCCTGTGCCCTCAGGGATAGTAACCTTAACGCTTTCTGCTTTTGCACCCTCATTTATGAGCATCTGTGCAATAGCTTCATATCCAGACTCGGTGTTGAAATCATATAGTCCATATTTAAACTGGCTGTCATATCCGCAAAGCTTTGAATAAAGTCTGAACAAAACGGGAATTTTCACAGCACCGCTTTCTTCCAATTGCTCAGCAATTTGAGAAGCAGGTGTTCCCATTTCAATATTCATTGTTGTGTTTTCTCCTCGGCCGAAGCCTATGCCTAAAAAGTCTGCTCCCGCATAAATAATACCGAAAGCCAAGGCAACGGATACGATTACTATTGATAAAATCCAAACAATGTTTTTAATCGTAGAATGGTGTTTTTTACGTTTAGCGTTTTTAATTTGTTGGGGTTCCTCATCTAACTTAAATCCTTTTCCGATAACAAACTCGTCACCATTTGCGTTTTTTAAATTTTCGTCCATTTTAATCTCCGTTTATCTTGAATATCTCATTTGTTTTCTCAAATTTTTTGCTGTAGCAGTGCCTTTAACGGCAGAAAGAATTTTAAAACCGAAATCAAAGGCAGCACCTGCTCCGTATGCAGTGATAATATTTTGGTCGCATATAACAGGCTCATCTGAAACTAAAGCTCCCAAAAGTTCCTTTTCAAACCCTGTAAAACAGGTTGCCTTTTTGCCGTTTAACAGATTTTTATGTCCTAGGATAGAGGGTGCGGCGCAAATTGCTGCAATTAAAAGATTATTGCTGACAGCAAAATCTATAAATTTTTGAACAGTACCGTTGTTTTCAAG
>JAZNJT010000031.1:0-6113 GCA_045578145.1 Acutalibacteraceae bacterium | reverse complement strand
CTTATTTTCAGAGGCTCTTCAAATCAGCGCATAATTGATGTAAAAAAATCGCTTTCTAAAGGCGAAACCGTTTGGCTTGACGGTGTTTGGCAACGTAAAATGGGAAACGGAGAAATTTAGTGTAATAGGGCTCAAACCTATCACACTATGAATAGAGGTTGTAAAAATGATAAAAGTAAACTTTAAAAAACTTAATGAAAATGCGGTTGCGCCCACTTATGGAACAGAGTTTTCCGCAGGTGCAGACCTTTATGCCTGTGAGGGCGGAGAGGTTACAATAAATGCGGGTGAAACAAAGCTTATTCATACAGGACTTAGCCTTGAAATACCTGAGGGGTATGCCGGTCTTATTTATGCCAGAAGCGGAATTGCCACTAAGAGAGGTCTTGCTCCTGCAAACAAGGTAGGCGTTATTGACAGTGACTACAGAGGCGAAATCATGGTTTCTCTACATAATCATTCGACCGAAGCACAGATTATTGCTGATAAGGAGCGCATAGCACAGCTTGTAATAACACCATTTTTAAAGGTGGAATATTCTGAGGCTGACACGCTTTCTGATACTGTAAGAGGAGCAGGCGGATTCGGGTCTACGGGCAAAAAATAAGGACATAGTTTGTTTTTCTATTTGCTTGACAAAAGGTTTAATATGGTATAAAATTAGGTCTTAGGAGGAGATAATTATGTCAATATTAGTTACCGGCGGTGCAGGATATATAGGTAGCCATACCTGTATCGAAATGCAGAATGCAGGTTATGAAGTTATTGTTATAGATAATCTTGATAACAGCAGTGATGAGTCTTTAAAACGAGTAGAAAAAATTACAGGTAAGTCTGTTAAATTTTATAAGGAAGATGTTCGCGATAAAGCGGCTCTTCGTAAAATTTTTAGTGAAAATAAGATTGAGGCAGTTATACATTTTGCAGGCCTTAAAGCTGTTGGTGAATCAGTTAGAGAGCCTATTATGTATTATGATAATAATCTTATAAGCACTATTAATCTTTTAGAGGTTATGAATGAGTTCGGTTGCAAGAAGATTGTATTTTCTTCTTCTGCTACTGTTTATGGTGTTGCGACTGAAATGCCGCTTGTTGAGGGTATGCCTCTCGGTGCAATTAACCCCTATGGCAGAACTAAATATTTTATCGAAGAAATTTTGCGCGATCTTTATGTTGCTGATAAGGAATGGAGTATTGCTTTGCTCAGATACTTTAACCCAATTGGTGCGCACAAATCGGGTATGATTGGTGAAGATCCAAAGGGTATTCCAAATAATCTTATGCCTTATATCAGTCAGGTTGCTGTTGGCAAGCTTGAAAAGCTTCACGTTTTCGGTAACGATTACAATACAGTTGACGGCACAGGTGTTAGAGATTATATTCACGTTGTAGACCTTGCAAACGGTCACGTCAAGGCTATAGACTGGGCGCTTCAAAATTTAGGTTGTGAAGCATTTAACCTTGGAACAGGTAATGGCACAAGTGTTTTACAACTTCGTGATGCATTCGTTAAGGTGACAGGCGTTGATGTGCCTTATGTAATAGACCCAAGACGTCCCGGCGACCCAGATGAAGTTTACGCTAATGCACAAAAGGCTGAGAAGATACTTGGTTGGACTGCTAAGTACGGCATAGAAGAAATGTGTGAGGATACTTGGCGTTGGCAGAGCGGTAATCCTAAAGGATACGAAGAATAGTTACTACATATTAAAGGACTGCTTTGCAGTCCTTTATATTTCCGCCTGTGGCGCAGCTGGATAACGCAGCAGATTCCGATTCTGAAGAACGGGGGTTCGAATCCCTTCAGGCGGGCCAAAAAACGACTTGTTTCGACAAGTCGTTTTTTTATCCATTGCGAAAGCAATGGCATATCATCAACACAACTTTGTTGTGTTGTATCTCATCAGTCCGTAAGGACTGTATATCATCACGCTTTAGCGTGTATCAAAAAACTTTCGCAATGATGATATACAAAACTTCGTTTTGATGATATGCAATTCCTTACGGAATTGATGATATACCACGGCAAAGCCGTTGATTTAATCTGTAGGGGTTCAAACACATAGCTTAAAAACTTCAATATCATCGCATTTCGATAACCTTTTCAATCAGAAAGAGGATCTGTCTATAAAGGCAGTTTTTTAACTTTAAATGTAAAATACACTTGACATTGAACGAGTGGCTATGTATAATAAAAAAGTAAAGCAAACTTTACTTTTGGAGGAGATTATTTGAATAACAAAATAAAAGAGCTACGAAAAAAATGCGGTGTAACGCAAGAAGATTTGGCAAGAACAGTGGGAGTAACTCGGCAGACAATCATTTCATTAGAGAACGGGAAATATAATGCCTCGTTACAACTTGCTTATAAAATTGCCCAATATTTTGACACAGCTATAGAAAATGTATTTGTTTTTGAGGAGGATTAGTTATGGAATTCGAGAAAAAATTGAAGATTAGATTATGGGTTGCAGTAGTATATATTATTTTAGGTATTGCAATGATGGTAACTTTTAGCGTTTTTGAAACAAAAAATGAATTTTTATCTTCTTTCGGTTTCCCTATGATTTTAATAGGTATTGTAAAAGTGAGAAGTTATCTTTTAATAAATAAAAATCAGGAGAGTATAATAAAACGTAAAATTATAGAAACTGATGAGCGCAATATAACAATTGCGAATAAGGCAAGAAGCATTTCATTTATAAGTTATATCATAATAGCCGGTATTTCGGTGATTGTATTAAACGTTATGGGGAAAACCGAATTAGCAACAGCAGTATCTTCAACGGTATGCCTTTTAATTCTAATTTATTGGATTAGTTATTGGATAATCAGCAAAAAAATTTAAATATTTTCAGGGGGTTGATTTTATGTTTTCATATATTGTTTCTTTTGTTGTAGGTATTGTATGTATAATATTAGGTATTTCAAATATGAAAGGTAACATATCCTCTCTTCATTTTTATCACAGAAATCGCGTTTTAGATGAAGACATATTACCTTTTGGTAAAAAGGTTGGGCTTGGTGCAATTATTTGTGGTTCGGCCATTGTAATTTTCAGCGCTATAATGGTTGTTACACTATTTATAAAAAGCAGAGTGTTAACATTTATCGGTGACGGAGTTTTAACTTTAGGTTTAGCTATAGGACTGGTGATAAGCCTATATGCGATTAAAAAATATAATAAAGGAATTTTCTAAGTAATAATTTATATTTATTGATTACGAAGTAGAATTGTGGTAAAATATCAAGGTATAAGAAATTCGGGGGATTCTATATGTTTGATAACTACAATTTTAAATATAAACGTGTGTTTGAGATTTTTTCTGAAATTTCAGCAATTCCTCACGGCTCGGGTAATATGGATGCAATTTCCGATTATGTTGTAGGTTTTGCCCGTAGGAACGGTCTGAAATTTATTAAAGACAGCGCAAATAATGTTATTGTTTATAAATCGGCAACGAGCGGCTTTGAAAAGGCGGAGCCTATTATTCTGCAAGGTCACTTAGATATGGTGTGTCAGAAAACCGCAGAGTCTGACATTGACTTTTTAAAAGATGGGTTAAAGCTTTTTATAGACGGAGATTTTATTAAAGCCAGAGGTACAACGCTTGGCGCTGACAATGGAATAGCCGCTGCTATGATTATGGCGATACTTGAAAGCAACGATATTTCGCACCCCTATATTGAGGCGGTTTTCACAACCGATGAGGAAATAGGAATGATAGGCGCTAGTAAGCTTGATGTTACCGCGCTTCACTCTAAAAGAATGATTAACCTTGATTCTGAGGAAGATGACGTTGTAACTGTTTCCTGTGCGGGTGGCAGCGATTTTAGAGCAGTTTTTCCGATTTCCAGAGAAAAATCTTCGGGCTATGAGGTAACAGTTACCCTTAAAGGTCTTTTGGGCGGACATTCAGGTGTAGAAATTAATAAAGGCAGAGTGAATGCTAATATTTTAGCGGGAAGACTGCTAGGATTTTTAAGTGAAAAAACAGAGTTTCAGATTATAGGTATTAACGGCGGTGATAAGCCAAATGCAATACCGAATTTATGTATTATTAAGTTTTGTTGTAAAAATGCGGCAGAATTTAAATCTGTTTGTGAGGGTTATTTAAACGAGATAAAGGCTGAAATTAAGTTTAGAGAAAATACTTTTGAATTTTTTGTTGAAACAGGAAACAGCGGTGAATTTGAGGTCTTTACTAATAACCTTAAAAACGATATTATTTATGTGCTTAATACTACACCAAACGGGGTTCTTGATATGAGTGCCGAGATAGACTCTCTTGTAGAAACCTCGCTTAATTTGGGCATTTTAAAAACTGATGAATCTAAAGTTATGATGCATTATGCGCTCAGAAGCAACAAAGCATCTGCTTTAAGCTCTTTAAACCGAAAGATGAAAATATTTTTTGCAGTGACCGACTGCAAAATAGAAGAATTTGGCTATTATCCGCCATGGGAATATAATGATAATTCAAAGCTTAGGGAAATATACTGCAAAACTTATAATGAGATACTAGGAAAACAGCCTAAAATAGAGGCTATTCACGCAGGTCTTGAGTGTGCCGTATTTTCTTCGAGCATAAAAGGGCTTGACTGTATTGCGGTAGGACCTTCACTTTTTGATGTGCACACAGTAAACGAGAAGATGAGCATTTCCTCTGCCGAGCAGACTTACGGCTTGCTTATAAAGGTTTTGGAAAACTGTAAATAATAAGCAGTTGCCTTAAAGTAAAAAATATGATATAATATCTTCTAAAAGTTGCCGTAATTACGGCAACGCGTGTAGACACGCAGGAAAATCTTAGATTTTTCTTTTTACAATGTTATCATCATATTTCACACAACCGTCAGGTCGTGTTGTGTGGTTATAACCACACAAGGCAAACGCCTTTTAAATATGGTATAATACTAAGGAATAAAAATTAGGAGAAAATTATGGAAAACAAAAATGATTTTAAGCCGTATATTCCTGCAGAAAAGGTGACTCCTGAAATTACAATTACATCTATTGTAATGGGCATTCTTTTAGCAGTTGTATTTGGTGCAGCAAACGCTTATTTAGGTCTTCGTGTTGGTATGACTGTATCTGCATCTATTCCTGCAGCAGTTATAGCAATGGGCGTTATTCGCATTTTAATGCGTAGAAACTCAATTCTTGAAAGTAATATAGTGCAAACAGTGGGTTCTGCGGGCGAATCTTTGGCAGCGGGCGCAATATTTACACTTCCTGCCCTTTTTCTTTGGGCTGGCGAGGGTAAGATGGACGAGCCCAGCCTTGTGGAAATCACCCTTATTGCATTAATTGGCGGTCTTTTGGGTGTGTTCTTTATGGTGCCTCTTAGAAATGCGCTTATTGTTAAAGAGCATGGAATATTGCCTTATCCAGAGGGCACTGCCTGTGCGGAGGTTTTACTTGCAGGTGAAAAGGGCGGAGCTAATGCATCTACTGTTTTTGCGGGTATGGGTTTCGCGGCACTTTTTAAGTTCATTATTGACGGATTAAAGGTTGTTTCTGGTGAGATTTCAGCTCATGTTAAGGGCTATGCGGGTGAAATAGGAACACAGATTTACCCCGCTGTTATGAGTGTTGGATATATTTGTGGAGCAAGAATTTCCTCTTATATGTTTGCGGGCGGTATTCTGAGTTGGCTTGTTATAATTCCACTTATTGTACTTTTTGGTGAAAATATTGTGTTATATCCCGGTAACGTGGCAATAGGTGAGCTTTATGCTTCGGGTGGTGCCGGTGCTATTTGGAGCACCTATATAAGATATATAGGTGCAGGTGCTTTGGCGGCAGGAGGTATTATAAGCCTTGTTAAATCTCTGCCTCTTATTGTTAAAACCTTCGGTGGTGCTGTTAAAGGCTTTTCTGCAACCGGAGATTCTTCTGTTCGCACAGGTAAAGATATTAATATGAAAATAATTATTGCGGGTATTTTAGTGCTGACAATCCTCATCTGGATTATCCCTGCAATTCCCGTATCACTTCTTGGCGCATTCATTATTGTTGTATTTGGTTTCTTCTTTGCAACCGTTTCTTCACGTATGGTAGGCCTTGTTGGTAGCTCTAACAACCCGGTTTCAGGTATGGCTATTGCAAC
>JAZNJT010000030.1:0-33146 GCA_045578145.1 Acutalibacteraceae bacterium | reverse complement strand
ATAATTTCTTTTAATTAAGCATATTTTCAGTTGACAAATTAAGATTTTTGAAGTATAATATGCTTCGGTGTAAGGGTTTGTTATAAAAATCTTCACCTAATAACGAGGTGTGGCGCAGTTGGTAGCGCACTAGTTTTGGGAGCAGGTGGCTGATTTTTAGCCCTATCCTCGCAAACCCGCATAAACACTGGGTTTTTCAAACTTTTTAACGGTCAAAAAATCATTTTGACCAACTATCTGACCACTTATGGAAAAGGTCACTTTTTGACCACTTATACACACATTTCGGGGTGTGGCGCAGTTGGTAGCGCGCGACATTTGGGATGTCGATGCCGCAGGTTCGAACCCTGTCACTCCGACCATAAAAACGACCGAAAATGAAGGTTTATCCTCCACTTTCGGTCGTTTTTATTGCCATTTTCGGATTTTCACCGCCACTTTTGCGAAAACAGTGAAATTTTGACCAACTATTTGACCACTTATTTTCGCCCCAAAATCGCCCAATTTTCACTGCTGGTGATCACCCCAAACCGACAAATAGATTGCAGGTTCGACCCCGAAGCCAATTTTATAGGTTCGAGCGATTTTTGAGCATAATTCAGACCCGATTTCCATCAAAATCTTTCCCACAACCCATATTCTAATTCCCAAGCTTGCCAAAATCTCATACGGACTATCTGACCACTTACAGCTCAAAACCACTCATTTTACCCCTCTCAAATCCGCAGTCCACCGTGCTCAAATCCTCACCGCCATTGTGGTTACAAGTTCGAGTTCTCATATTAAAGAAAAAGCAAAGTTTCCATTATGTTTTGGAAACTTTGCTTTTTTTAGATATATACAAATGATTGCGGTGCACAAGTAACACCGAACGCAGACAACTCTTTAGGCTCCTTGTATTTCTTGACACGTCCTAATTTATAGGCGATTGCTATATTACGATTTCTGTAATAAGCATCGAAGAATTGTTTGGTTATTCCAGAAAATTCTGAGGTTTCTCCCCACACCAACTCTGGACTATCAACAATAACATCCAGCACATCCGCTTCGCCAACTACTTTCATAACAGGGGATGTTGAATAAATAATAATCTTATCAACTTTTTCCTTGCATTTAATCTTACGAAATTCGTATTGTTTTTCGCCACTTAAAATGTTTTCGACATGTTCCGGATTAATCGATAATAATATTTTGCACATCTATATCACCCATTTCTAATATCTTCTCAAATTCTTTTTTTGTATAGACAACATTATATGGATAATCTTCAAACAATCCATTTTCCTTCAGTTCGTTAAATGTCACATTGTGACCCTTTCCAAAATATCCATTGTAAACAAGTTCAATAATTACTACCGTTTTCTTTGTAGTGTATATTTCCTGGAGTTCTTCAGACGTATAAATAGTTTTATTACCCGCCTGCTTAACAAAGTCATCACAAGAAATTATCGAGGTTCCTTTTTCTTTAACCACATCTACTTTCGATATGGTACAGAAAGAAGTAATTACGGACTTATATTTCTTTTGACCAGGACCAGTGTGTATACGATAAATAAAAACCGGCATACCTTCTTTAAAATGCAAAGCGGTATATGGCGTCGCAATAAAAACCTTTGTAATTCCATTACCGGCCGTGGTTGAAAATATATGTTGGCTCCCACCTGCCAGCTCGGAGTAAGGAAAAAGCTTATCGTGGAAGTCATCATTTATCGGAATTAGACCGCCGTAATCAAACACCGTAGAAACAAACGGGAAGCATTTGTACGGATCCTCAAAAGGCATTGATCTTCTATTTTTTATGTATACATTTTCACCGCGCTCATTTTTTCCAGCAAAAGTAAATCCAAATCTTTCAAATAGATTGATCAGTTCTACATGCTTTTCGAAAACAGTGACATAAATCTCGTCGAATTTGGTATCCTTCCAATACCAAAGAGATACTCCAAGCGCACCCTCCCCCAAACGTTGTTTACGAATACGTTCGGCTAAACGCAAAGTGCCAATTTTCAAACGAGGGATCTGCGGTAATTCCTCACCATTGACAATCAGTGGTGAAACATCACCATCAACATTCTCCTTCTTTAAATAGAGAAACGCTCCTACTCCAACTTCATCAAAATAAACCAGAGCGCTCTTTCCCTCGTTTTGCTTTCGTGAGAACCAAACCGGGAATTCCGGGTAATCTACTTTTAATGTGTCAAAGAAAGAATCGCTGAGGTCTATATCTTTGAACTTTTTCCAACTAAACTTACCTGCCATTAAAACACCACCTATTAATAATTATAATGGTTTTGATGTACGATATTTAGGTCTTAAAATTATATGTCAGCCACCTGTTCTTTTAACCTAATATATCTATCATAAGAAATGATCACATTGTGCGGCCGACTATGTTTATTAACGATGACGACCTTATCTTCCTTTACAACCTCATCAAAAATTCTTGACGCCTGTCCTTTTAAGAATTCTGTAGCAGTATGGTTATCTGGAATTATTTGTTTTTTCTTAACAGCCATAATTTCACCATCCAAGGTATTTTAAGATAGTTTTATTATAACAAAAGTCATTACTTTTGTCAATATAAAAGTAATGACTTTACAGCTGCACAGATGTGAATATTTTATTGATTATCAGATTTCTTCAACTTCTTCTAAACCTTGCATCACTTCCACCATTATACGAGTGGCTAAGACAAACCCCGCGCTGAAAGCCTCACGCTCGGTAATGCACGTCAACTCACTTTGGCAGTCTTTAAACTTCTCAAAGGTTTCTTTTTGCCTCTCCGTTAGACCGGCATTGAGTTCATCCTCATTTTTGCATATCAGCTTGACGAGCTTATCTACCCTCGTCCCTCGCTCGATATACCTTTCGTGCGGACTGATGTTGCCGTAATATAAATCTTCAAGTGTTGTCATGTGCGCTGCACCTCCCCATAAGAGAAGAGCGACCCTACACCAATCGGTGCAAAGCCGCTCTTTTTGATTGTATTTACTTTTCGTGCCATATCAGCACCTCCTTTGCAGTACAAACATATACCACAAAGGTTTTCACAAGTCCAGCATTATCTTTTATAAAATATTTGTTCCCATACTTACTAAATCAACTACTAAAACTACTAACGAAACAACTGTGTATAATACTTTTCCGCCCTTAACGCCAAAATATATTCCGCAGCAAGAAAAAATAGCCATTATAACACTTACAATAAAGTATGGTGATGTCAAATAATCCTCAATGATTTTCTCTCCGAATATAGGGAAAAGCATTAAAACAAATTGCCATATTGATGCCCACAAATTTTTAAGAGTAACTACTCCACCAAAAGCAAAAACTAATGCAGATATCCACAATATTCCTTTAAAATTTTTATCCAACAACATCCTCTTTTCCAAATATACTAACTATTTTTCTGAAATTATCGCTTTTTGTTCTCGGGTGATAACATCAACTAAATCGTCATAATCAAGCGCTTCCAACATACTGATGCTTGCATAACAACTTATATGAGCGCATGCTTTAACCCAGTATTTTTTATTCTTGAATTTACTGTCTTTGTTATTATTTATTATCCCTTTGATGAATGCACTAAAAATTGCCGGATTTTTAGCAATGGTGTATTCTAACACCTGTCTGGCGGGGTCAACAAACTCAAAAGCAGTATGTGCAACTTCAAAATCATCTCCACAGTTTAATTGGTCGATCATAATCCACACGAACAACAAACCTGTTCGTGTGGGCTTTCCTCCTGCGTTGAAATAATACTGCAATATGTTGTTGGAAGTAGGTGTGTTTTCATCCAAAACTTTTCGCAATCCCTTAACAACATCTTTGAAAATTGTCAATGACATATAAGCCCAAAATTCCTTCTCATAGAATAGATTTCTTGGCAATTGCAAGTTTGCTGATTTGAAATCTTTATATAATTCCATACCAACCTTAGCTTGTCTAGTATAATAAGGAGGGGGCTCATTAATAAAAGACAAATACTT
The DNA here is from genome assembly GCA_045578145.1 of Acutalibacteraceae bacterium. Classification (GTDB taxonomy): domain Bacteria; phylum Bacillota; class Clostridia; order Oscillospirales; family Acutalibacteraceae; genus UBA737. Next base: position 29,157 of record JAZNJT010000030.1, on the reverse strand, counting down.
ATCTATATCTATCTCCATTTCAACCTGTTGCCCTTCAATTAAAACAGGTTCCGAGCTTGATTCAATCAGTTCTTCGGGGAAAGACAAAACACCGTTGCTTTCAAAATCTTCAATAATACTATTTTTTAGATCGTCGAATTTGTCTTTTCTTATTTTACGCAACAATATTTTCATCTTTATCCCTCCGTTCTGCTGACTTTAATAGTAGTAGTTTCAAGAGAATTGCTAATCATTTTTTGTGCTACACCAAATATTTCAGACATAGCAATTTTTCCATCATCAATAACATTTTTGCGAAAATCCTCCAAGTCATCACCCGTTGCCGCAAATGCTTGCGAGAACAATCTATACCATTCCTTACCTGAATAATCTTCATTTGATTGAACAATCTCCACCAATGTGTACACAAATGCCTCGAACACAATGTGGCTGCTAAGTATTGGTTTGATTTTGGGGTCAGAAATAGTTGCATAGGCATGCCTAAATTCCGGGCCAACTAAAACGACAATATGATTTTCTTCAGACAAGCGAATGTGTACCCCCTTACCGGAGTATTCTTCAGACCCTCTGATTTTTATAAAATCATTGTTGGTCGTATTATAGTTTAGTTTTTCATTATTAGAAACAGCGAGAAGATCACCTTTGTTAAGGGATATAGAAAAATCAGTTCCAAAATAATCTTCCATTTCTTCTGTTACACAAAATTCAAACTCGTTTTTTGCCACAACGAATGCCGTTAATGAGATATCATCATTTGATTTGATATTTTCACTGCAAATTTCAATATCCAAATTTTCACGGATTTCATCAAATCGGAAAATCAATGAACGAATGCCAGTAATAGCCTTCACGACCAACTCGGCATTACCTTCTTCAATGTGTTTCTTGAGTGTTTCAGAATTTAAACCCACAGAGATAGATAATACTATTTTATCTTCGTTGCAAACGTATTTGGTAAATTCGATGTTGAAACGAACATCTTGATTATAAGCTGAACCGACCTCTGTTAGCACAGGATACGGATAACCGTTCATATTACGCCTCCTTAAACCATAATTCTGCCATCAAACGATATTTAATATCTCGTTTTGTTTTTATTTGAATTTCATAAAGTTGATCCTTACTCAATTTAATCTTCGAGATACAACCGTCCTGGAATTTATACTTCTTCAAACCAACGGTTGCAGAAACTAATAAATCTGCGATGGAATTGTCAACCTTATCGTCAGAGTTTATAGACTTAATGCGAAATTCACAATCCTTCATATCGTGTTTAACCTTGAACCGCAGTAAATAACCATCTGCATTTTTCGCCAGCACTGGACCAAATGCATACGCGTCATAAAATTTTTCAGACTTTATTTTCCTCTTTTTAGGCTTCGGTTTGGGTTCAATCGGATCCGCAGGATCTATAGGATCGACAGGTTCTACAGGAACAGGCTTGGGTTCTACAGGCTTTTTGGGCTTTTTCTTATTAACTTTATTCTTCTTAATCTTTGCCTTTGAGTCACTTTTTGTGATTTTAGGAGTAAACCCTGGCACAGCTAAAATTTCGTGCAAGTCTTCAATCTTTTGGTCTTCGCCATCATCGATTTTTGTCTGCTCAACAATATAATCTTCAATGCACAATCTGATTGTTTTAAGTGCTTTTAATGCTGTCAGGTTAAGAACCATATCATCGTCTTGAGTAACGAAATCATCGTGTGCAGCATTTTCAAGACTAGAGAGAAGTTCATTTAGATCTTTTCCCTTAATTATTACAAGTGCTGAAAAGGGTTTATCCGCTCTGTTGATGCGATATTCTTTGATCTTCATTCCGTGCTCGCGAACAACAGTATAATATTTGCGATTCATTTCACTGGTATCATCAAAATAAAGCCACACTTCACCCAACTTGAGATCATCTACTATCACCGGCAACGCGACATAATCATCTGCATAAATGCGCATTAAATCTTCCATAGAGTTGTGCAATTCATCTGTGGGTGTATACAATGGCAGGAAATCCCCAATGTTTGTTTTAGTAAACACTTTGCCAAACACCGTTACTTCCAGTAGTTCCTCTCTGATTGCAACAAAGAAGTTTTCATATATGGAACTAATAATTGCTTTTTTAATGGTTTCCTCCGTGCCATACGCATTTACTCCAACCATTATTACATCGGTGCCAAATTCATCCTTACGAGCAAAATATGGATGTACTGTATCGACGTCATCATCCATCAAGGGAAGAATTTTATCTAAAGGAGAAGTTGCGTGAAGGTTTTCTTTTCCGTACCATCCCTCAGGACATTTCCAAACACCATATTCATCAGTCCAATTTATCAAAGCAGTTTTTCCTTGCACCAAAAGATCGCTTTGAATGACATCATTTTTCTTATATTTGTTCTTCGTCGAATAGAATACTGTGTTACAAGTACTAATGATAAAAGGAACCTTTTTGCCAACGCCGTGACTGCCAGCGGATCCGGGGCGATGCTTTTTAGTTATTCCTTCATCGAAAACTAAAGCACCCCACGCCTCGTTGCGACCAGTTTTAACACCGACTGTGTTAAAATCAGACACTTTAAGACAATAGATGTTTGGCTTGCTAAGAATCTCTACACCCTTTTGATACGCTTGGCGCGTCTGGTGGTTGGAAGCAATTTGGGCGCATTTTTCCAAAACTGATTTGGTAAAATAGCCCCCAGGGATATCATCCAAAGTAAGCTCCTTATTTAAATCAAATACCACTCTAACAGGCTCATTATTAGTATCATCACGTGCATCAAGAGAATTTTGAATGATTTCGCGTGTGAAAGAAGTCCAACGATTCACGCTGAACTTGGAATCTGCAAATTTATCAACAGATTTATTTGATTGGCTGGATTCATCACTAAAATGCCATTTAAACTCCATAGTGCACCTCACAATTTAAACTTTGTGTTTTTCTGAGAAGAGCTATATGTTCTTTCAAGATCAGCAACTGCTGCCTTTAGAGTTTTTATGATTTTGGCAGCGTCTGCCTCGGTATAGTCATAATTGCTGGTGTTCGCAAGATTTCCTAATAGACTAATACCTTTGAGAACATTCTCCATTCTCTTTTCTGTCAATCTAACAAATTTATCGCGTTTAGTTTCCATAATATGACACCTCCGTTTGACATCATATTACAACATTCTCGAAATATTGTCAATATATTTTCGATAGATTTTCAAAATATTGTAAAATACACAGATTTGCACAATGCAATATTTTGGAAATGTAGTGGCGTATCCTTATATAAAAATCAAAACGACTTGACTTTTGGACAAAAAACATGTATAATGGACACGCAGTTGTTCAGGAGGGTTTTGTATGGAATTTTATTCGATTGCTGAAGCGGCACAAATGAGTGGTCAAAGCCAGAAAACTATACGTAGACATATTGCTGCTGGAAAGTTGAAGGCAGATAAAATAGGAAACTGCTATCGTATCACAAAAGAAAACTATAATAAGTGGTTAATATCAGATTTAGATCCTGAGAAAGATAATATTTTCAACGAAGCAATTGTTGAAGAGCAGACTTCTGATGAAGTTAATTGGATTGATATTACAGATAGTTGGGTATATGACGGTTGGTCTAATGTTAATTATCGTAACGGATTTAATTTTATTGATTTGTTCTCGGGTGCCGGTGGTCTTAGCTGTGGATTGACAATGGCTGGCTTTACGCCTGTGGCATCAGTAGAAATAATGCCAGAAGCCGTTGCTACATATAAATACAATTTTGTTGAACAAAAAGGCTTCAACGAAAATGTTCAAACAAGAGACATTAGGGAAGAATCGGTTAAGCAGGAGTTATATGATTCCGTTGCAAACAAGCACGTTCATTTGATTGTTGGTGGATTCCCTTGCCAAGGATTCAGTATGGCGGGGCATCGAGTAGTGACAGACCCGAGAAATAGCCTTTACCTTGAAATGCTTGAGATTGTAAAACGTGTTCAACCAGACTATGTTGTTATGGAGAATGTAGAAGGTCTTAGATCTATGCTTGACGGAAAAGTTGAAGCGAAAATAATTAACGACTATAAAGAGGCTGGATATGATATTAATGTCACAGTTCTTAATAGCGCAGATTATGGCGTTCCTCAGATCAGAAAAAGAGTAATCTTCATTGGTAACAAACATGGTTTAAAAAACTATCATCCAAAGCCTATTTATTCTCCGGAAAACTATGTTACTTTAGGTGAAGGAATAAAGCGTTTTATGTCCATTCCTGAAAATAAGCAAATCAATCACATCTTTACACGCCACTCCGAGAAAATGATGGAACAAATCGCTGCAGTTCCTGAAGGTCAAAGCTTATATGGCAACTATTCTGATGCCTGGAAGAAATCTCCTTGGGATAAACCTTCTTGTACTGTAAAAGAGAACCATGGCGGTGTTAATATTCATCCTAAGCTGCCCCGTGTGCTTACTCCCAGAGAGTTGGCAGCTCTTCAATCTTTCCCTGATGATTTTATTTTCCAAGGTTCTAAAAAGTGGCAGTTAGTTCAAATTGGAAACGCTGTTCCGGCATTATTAGGAAAAGCAATTGGCATTGCCGTTATGAAGGGATTGGATCAGCTGGAGGAAGATAAATAATGCCGAAGTATAATGATATTGACACAAAAAAATGGCAAGAATATACAGATATCCTTACCAATTCATTTTGGTCTTTCCATAGAGAAAATTCCGGCATACATAACGCAAGTTATCACGGCAACTTTATTCCGCAGGTACCTCGCCAATTATTTAGCCGCTATACTAAGAAAGGCGATTGGATATTAGATCCCTTTATGGGAAGTGGCACCTCACTTATTGAAGCCCAAAGAATGGGACGCAATTCTATTGGAATAGAATTGCAAAAGCCGGTTGCAGAAGAAGTTCGCGGAAGAATCAAATTAGAGCACAACCCTAAATGTTCTACCAACATTCTTGTTGCCGATAGTAAAACGATCGACACAAATAAGATGGTTGATTATTACGGGATTAAAAATGTGCAATTCGTAATTATGCATCCGCCTTATTGGGATATCATTAAATTTTCCGAAGACAAGCGAGATTTATCTAACAGCGAAACGCTTGAGGAGTTTCTCAATTCTTTCGGCGAGGTAATCGATAACACGACTAAGGTGTTAGAAAAAAATCGCTACTGTGCCGTTGTCATTGGCGATAAGTATGCAAATAGCCAGCTGATACCGCTTGGCTTTCATTGTATGAACTTATTCCTTGAAAGAGGCTTTATGATGAAAGCTATCCTTGTTAAAAACTTTGATCGCACTCGCGGAAAGGCAAATCAAGCTGCCATTTGGAGATATCGCGCTTTGGCAAGCGATTTCTACGTGTTCGATCACGAATACATATTTATATTCAAAAAGGTGAAGTAGGGTTTCCCACTTCACCTTTTATATTATTTCTTTATCACTTTGTTAAGTTCTTCCCTCCACCTTGAGGGGTTATACCAAAAACAGCCTTCACAGCCAAGTCTGTCATCATAGTATTTATCACCAACATACCAAAATTCTATATCACGATACCCGTTAGCCCTAATCCCTGTCTTCTTACACTCTTCACAACTTCTTGATTTGAGAAGATTATTTTCCTCAGTTAAAAGCATAAATTTCTCTCTAATTTGTTCATCTGATAGGTTTGAATTATCGTCCTCGCTGGTTTCCCATCTAACTTGTGGAAAACGATGATCCAATTGCAAATCATTAGCTGGTTCAACGCGAAGGCTATATTCATCAACACAATCATATAACTCTTTAGCTCTCAATTTTACATAATCGGGAATATTTTTTCTTGCTTTTATACCGACGGTATCAATTTCAATTGTTTTCAATTTTCTGTGCACTGTGGTTGCTTGGCAAGTTGAACAATACATTTTCTTGTACCAATGACCATCCTCGTCTTGATCCATTTGAATACCCTTTTCTTGTCTCCACATTTGCCACGTTTTGGCTTGACCGCTTTTCAATTCGATTTAGTGCAATGCCAATCACAGTCCGACATAGTCTGAAAATCTTGGTATTGAGTACTACCTTTTCTAAACGGATTCATACTTATAGTCCTTTCATTAGTCTTTCTTAGTCAAGTGCTTTTTAAACTCTAACGGATCATACCAGTAACAGCCCACACAAGCATCTTCTTCCATATTATGAGTTGAGCTTCCTGCATAATAAGACATAGGATAGCCTAATTTCTTAGCATCATATCTTATTCCAGTTCTGCGGCACTGTTTACAATATTGACGTTTTGCATCATTTGCAGCTTTGCTCAATGGCTGAAAATCCGAAAGCCGTTGATCCTCATTGCGCATAACGCGGCCTTCGTTTTTCATACCATTCTTATGGTCTACTTCCGGTTTTGAGGTTCCTAAAACTACACAGCGACGACTTGATATTTCACGTTTAATATCTGCACGGATATGTTGAGAATAATCTCCATCATTAAATCCGACCAAACGAATCCTATCAATACCATTTCCAGATGTAATAGTCTTGTCGAATTCAATTTTATACTTTTTGGCCAACGTAGATTCTTTGCGCGCCCACGAAGCGCCATTGCCAAACTTGAGTTCGGCATATTCTCCTACGAATTCACTGGTGTTTATCCAACGGCTGCAACCATTTTGATCAGGTTGTGCCAATTGTAAAAATAATTCTGTTTTTGTCATAGTAACCTCCGCACAGTTTCAAGATAATTTATTATAACATATATTTCGACATTTCACAATACCGTTATACTACTTGACTTTTATATCTTTCCAAGTTAAAACACAAAGGGTTATTCGGCAAATCAGACAATTGCTTCCATTTGATTTATGACGAACAATTTGACCACTTATGATAAGGTTGATAGCGCGCATATTGCAGAACCTAAATGCCGCAAGTTCGAGTAAACGTTCATGAACGGAATGCAAAAGTGGTCAAAACCCAGTAAAATCGAGGGTTTGCGATAATATATGAGAAAACTGTGGTCAGATTTTGACCACAGTTTTTGTATTTTTGACCACTTATTTGACCACTTACGGAAGCAAAACAGAAAAAATATATGGAAATAATGGACCAAAAGCAACAAAAAATGCCCCTAAAACCCCAGCAGAAAGGGCTAAAAAGAGGCATTTTCAACAAAAAGAAGTTGTGAAATATTTTTGGGAACTAGATGCCGCAGGTTCGAGCCCTGTCACCTCGACCAATCAAGTGTTCATAACCAAATTGAAGGTTGGAAATGGACACTTGATTTTTTTATCCTTAAAATGAATCATCCTTTATATATTAAGTTGGCTTTCTGTCTAATCTTTTTTGCCATGGTTACTGATATTGGAACAAATTCATTGTGCCTATGGAAATGATTAAACCCGATGAGTTTCGGCTCATCGGGTTTAAAGTTATTTACAGTATGTTTCTATTGCTTTATGAACGAATTCGGCGGTGCCTGGAATGTGTTTGTCGATATTATTTTTAAATCGTTCATCGGCGACATACATTTGACCGAGTTCTGCAAGAATTTGTTTTGTGCAGGTATAGTAATTCTTGGTTATATAGTCTTGCAGTTCTTTTACAAGCGCTTGTGCCTTTTCTGATTCAGCATAGTTGTCGTTCTTATTACACTCGGCAAATTTAGCGAATACCGCCATTAAACCGTCATTTACATCTTGCCATTTATCTTTGGTATAATCGGCAGTCTTTTGTTCGTATTCTTTATAAGCCTCTGTTTCACCAAAGCGTTCTCTGGCTTCTATACTGTAATTGTTCATAATACTTTTGCACCTCGTTTAATAATATAACATTTTCAAAAAGGTTTCTCAAGCCATTTTATCAGTTAATGCTGTTGACTTTATAGGTTTATATAATATAATAGACTTAGTAGATATTTGGAGGCATTTATGAAAAACACAAAGGTTACACTTGTGCCATTAACTAATGATGACCGCGAGCAGTTTATTTTAGATAATCAATGGTCATTTAAGCACGGCGCTTTAATGGAGTTTGGCGAGCGTGATAATCATATTGATGATTATGGAGAAATCATTTCCCGAAAGACTATTGAACGTTCTATTGACGACCCGAAAAATGAAACATATCGCATTGTAGTTGACGGCAAAAAGGTTGGCGGAGTTATTCTTAAAATTGACAAAGAAACTAACATTAATGAATTAGAAATTCTTTTTACCTCTCCCGAAGAGCATAGCAAAGGTATAGGCTACGGCACTTGGTTGGCAGTAGAAGCGTTGCACCCCGAAACAAAAATTTGGAAGACCTGCACACCCTATTTTGATAAGCGCAATATTCATTTCTATGTCAACAAATGCGGTTTCCAGATTGATGAGTTTTGGTGTGAATATTTTGCACCCACTAAAAATTTGCCCGATGATGAGGAACACAACGAAGGTCCTGACGAAATGTTCCATTTTATAAAAGTGATGAAGAATTGACAATTAAAACGCTATTCGATATAATTAATTCAAATGACATCACAATGATATAAGGAGTGCTTTATGAAATACATTGCCAATGAAAAAAGATACGAATCTATTGAATACAGAAAGTGCGGAGAAAGTGGATTAAAGCTTCCTGCAGTTTCATTAGGTCTTTGGCATAACTTTGGTGAAAATGCAGACTTTAAAAATATGTGCAAAATGTGTTTTGCCGCATTCGACAACGGAATTACACATTTTGACTTGGCAAACAATTACGGCCCTAATGCAGGCAGTGCCGAAATCAATTTTGGAAAAATTTTAAACGGACATATGAAACAATACCGCGACGAGATGATTATAAGCACCAAAGCGGGTTATTATATGTGGCCAGGACCTTACGGAGATTTTGGCAGTAAAAAGTATTTAGCCGCAAGTATTGACCAAAGCCTTAAAAGAATGAATCTTGATTATGTTGATATTTTCTATCATCACAGAATGGATAAAGACACTCCTCTTTACGAAACAATGTGGGCACTAGATAACATTGTAAAAAGCGGTAAAGCTTTATATGCAGGACTTTCAAATTATGACGGAGAAACAATGCAAGAAGCGGCAAAAATTTTAAATGAGCTTCACTGCCCATTTGTTATAAACCAAAATCGCTACTCAATCTTCGATAGAACGGTTGAAAAGAATGGTATTTTAGAAAAAGCCAAAGAACACAGAAAAGGTATGATAATTTTCAGTCCTCTTGAACAAGGACTTCTTACCAATCGTTATTTGGGAGGTATCCCCGAGGACAGTCGAGTTAAGACGGATGGAAGATTCTTAAATGAACGTTCTCTTTCTCCTGAAATACTCGAAAAAATTGAAAAACTCAATAAGATAGCAAAACGCAGAGGTCAAACTTTGGCACAAATGGCTCTTGCTTGGGTTTACAGTAAAGAAGGTATCACAAGCGTTTTGATAGGCGCTTCAAAACCCGAACAAATATTAGAAAATCTTAAAATGACAGGTAATACTAATTTTACCGAACTAGAACTTAAAGAAATTGATTCTATTGTGCTTTAAAAAACAACACCGCTGAGGAGTTTTAGCTCTTCAGCGGTGTTTTCCTTACAATCGTTCCGTCAAGCATATCGGAAAGACCGCAAAAAAGATAGAGTATATAAAACCATGCCGATGAAGCAAGAATGAACAAAAGCAATAAACTAAATGCAACTCTGCTTCCTGTAATAATGTTTGAAATATATTTCTTCATAAACTTAAATTTATTCATTATATCGGTGTCCTCGGCCATGTGTCATAAGTGTATTTATTATAACATTTTGCGCGTCTGTTCTCAATCCCTTATTCTTTGTTTACAGCGTATAAATTTTTGATATACTAAATGCTTGACAAGGTGAGTTTTATAAGTTAATAGTCAACCGATATAAAACACCCCTGATAAATGGCTTTTCTCCATTTGTCAGGGGTTAATTTTTCAAACTTATTAATTTTTTTGCCTTTTAACACAGTTTTTTACATCTAACCGTTACACGTTGTTCTCCAGCCTTAGTACAGGTGAACAGCGTAAAATCCCAACCGCCTGACTGCATATCTGATACTGCAGTTCCGTCTAAGGTTGTAAGTTCGCAAACCGCATATAGATGCGATTTCCCATAAGCATCAATAAACTCAACACCGTCGCCGACCATTAATTTATTCAGCGTTCCAAAATGGCTTTTATAATTATGCGCGGCAATTATAATGTCATTAGTATTGATACTCCCAGTATATCGGCAAGGAGCAGATTTCAGACGGGTATAATTCCACTCGTCATACACAGGAAGTTCAACCGATAACTTTTCTATAATAATCTTTCCGCAAAAAGCATCGCCTTCAACAGTGATTACTGGAGCATTGTTATTGGAACTTTCCTTCTGTGCATCATTAAGCTTATCCAATATATCCGATGCATATTGTCCTGCATTTTTATCCTCGATAATATTATATACATACCATCCGCAAGCAATAAGGAGAAGAATGCATCCAATGGCAAGAAAAATAACACCCTTATTTCTTTTTAACATTCTTTTTTGCTCCTACTTCATATATTCCAAGTGCAATAAATCCTACACCTGCAACAGCAATAAGAATAATCGGCCACCAATACTGACCTGTTTGCGGAAGTTTTTCTCCGTTATAAGTATTTGTCACCACAAAACCGTTTGTCGCATCGCCACTGTAATTAGACTTGTAGTTGGCAACTGCATTTTCTCTTACAGAATAATTGCCATCATTTAAAATACCTGTAAACGTATGCGACCAACCGTTTAGTTCGCTCAGCTCTGCCGTAGACACAACCTTCAAGCCGTTCAGTAATTCTACCTTTACTGAATCGGGACGCTTTTTGGCAGCATTGTTATTGTCATTCCATTTTTTGATAACGTATATGCTGATTTCGTTCGGTTTGCTGTCTTCAATTTTAGGCGTAGAAGACACCTCATAATAAAGCTTACCGCCCGATTCGTAAGGCAAAAATACAATATACGGATTAAATAAATATTCACTGTCTTCATCACAAAACACAACCCATATACCCAAATCCAAATTCGAAAAGGTTGTTTTCCCGTTATCCGACACAGCTGAAAGCACGTCAATCTGATTATTCTTAATATATTCTGTAACCGATTTGGCAGATGATTCATCGGGAGAGTTTATGAGTCCTGAAACAGATATACCCGAACCTTCAAAAGCAGAGGTGGGATAGTATCCGCTGTTGTTCAGCTCTGCAACTTGACAGAGCTTAACCGTTACACCGTTTATCTTATTTTTGCTTTTATCCTCTAATGTTATGTTTATATTTCCGTTTTTCGCTGCCGCAAAGCTAGTAAGAGCGGTACAACACAAAAGCACAACAGTAAATATAAATACAAATATTCTTTTAAAAATTGTTCTCATCTGTTTTTTCGCCGCCTTCATTTGTCGTTACTGTTTTCTTTTTACGGATATCCCACATTTTCTTTACAGCAACAAAAACAATACACAATCCGATAAGGGAAAATGTTATCAAATATTTCATATCAATGTTTAGAAGCTCATTTACTATTCCATCTTCTTTTGCAGAGAGGTCGTTTCCGTCAACACGAACACCGCGTACCAAAAGGCGATGAGAATTAACACCGTAAGGAGTACAGGTAACGAGCGTTACGCAATCCTTACCGCTGATAACATTAAGACGCGATACCTCATCCGGTTCTACAACTGAAATATCATCTATCTTATATTCAAGAACCTCGTTTAACACATGAATATAGAATCGGTCACCGAGTTTAAGGTGGTCGATATTTGTAAGTAGTTTTGCAGATGGCAGTCCGGTATGGCCTGCAAGAACACAATGAGTATTTTTACCGCCAACAGGCAAATGCGTTTCGGGAACGTGTCCTATACCTTTTTGTAACACATTTTCCTCTATTGTATGGTAAATAATCAAGGATACACTTATTTTGGGGATTTCTATATATCCCATTACACCATTATCTGCTGAATCAAGAACGTTTTCATAGGTTAAACCAAGTTCTTTGAGCTTTTCCTCATTTCCACGATTTTCATTAAAAGCTATGGCATCCTTCATCGCTTTATTAAATTCTTCGGGTGTAGTTGAAGAAAAAGCTTCTTTATATTCTCCAATGAGTTTATTATTTAAATGCTGATTATATAAATTACTGACAGTAGGATAAAGAAAAAGGGAAAGACCGCAAAGAAATATAACCGCCACAATAATTGTCGGTAAATGTTTCTTCATAAGTCTTTCCCTCCTTTGAATTTATCTTTTTAGTGGACAGAAAAAGAAATAGCTTTACGGGGTGGCCAAAAGTAAAAGTCGCTCCGTCAAAAACGAATATTTCTTTTAAGCCACACTACTTCTTTTTCTTGAAGTAAAAAAAGCAACTGCACCTACCATCATAACAATACCAATAACGGTAAAGAGTGTGGTGCCCATACCACCTGTTTCAGGAAGAGCAGAGCCAGGTTTGTTGGTAATTTCTGCCCATACGGTCAAAATAGATTCAGCAATACCGTTGGTATTTACGATGCTACCGATTTCACCTTCGTGTGAGCCTGTAACTGTCAATCTGCCAACGGAACCTAAAGCGCCAATTTCATCAACAATTTCAATGATAAAAGGTTCATCGGGAAGAATGTAGCCATCGGGAGCCTTAGTTTCAACCAACTTATATTTACCCTCTGCAAGACCAAAGATAACAATGTCGCCCAAATGTCCACCCATATTCAAGTGAGAAAGCGTTATTGTGGCTTCACCTTCATTACAAGTTGATAAAGTATCAGTAAGTCCAGCTGCAGTTGCATCCTCAGCAACAACATATTCGGTAATGTTATGCACCTCATTATTAAAGTTTTCGGTTTTGGTGCGTGTTGTGAATTTTACAGGAATGTCTTGCTCGTCAACAACCCTATAAAGCTTGAACTCAGCACCGGCTAAACGAACATTGGTAAGGATTCCGTTTGTGTCCTGAGCAAATTTGGTGAATAAGAACTGATAGGAATAAACGTTTGCACTGTCAGAAACGCTACCCTTAGAACCGGTAGGTCCATCGTTGGTGGGGTCGTTGCTGTAGGTGAGTTTTGCTGTGTTTTGATTTGCTTTTTTAATTTCATCGGTTACTTTTGCATTATAAACAATAGAAAGCGTGTCATTTGTTTCAAACTTATTTTTAATATTCATAGATGCGGTAAAATCAACCTTGAAATCCACTGTGCCGGAGGCGGAGCCTAAAGTGTAATCGGTGCCTTCTATAAGAAGATCAACATTATGATATACGTTAATAGAGTTGACATCTAATTCCAAACCGTCATGCATAGTGTCTTCTATATAATATTGATAATTAGTGTATAAAGTATGAGAAGGAACGGCGGTTGTGATTTTGAAGGTTACCACGTCACCGATGCTAACCGAAGTACCTTTTCCGAAGGTGCCGTTGTTTTCTTCAACCTGCTTCAGAATCTGGGGCCGATTTGCCTTCAGGGTAATGATGGCATCTTTGTTTACGTTGGAGAGCATAACTGCTGAACGAACAGCACTGATGTTTTCGCCGCTGAGGTCGCTTGCATCATAAACGAGATAGTAACCATAGCTTAAGTCTGAGATTTTTATGGAAGTTGTATCTCCTGCATAAACAGGATCGATAACAGTTTCAATGCCCTTGTCCTCAATATACTTATGTAATTCCTCAGCAAACTGAGAAAGTTTGAAATTGTTGGTATCTGTGCTGTCAATCGGGCTGATTTTTGCAATTTCCTCAACAACTTCCTGAACAGTTCCGGCTTCTTTCTCCATATAATTGTAACCATCGGCATCGCCAAAAAAGAAATCTTCGAAGGGAATATTTCCGTTCTTGTCCTTATACCAACTGTATGAGGTGTTGTTACCGCTTGTGGTAGCATTAAAGATTTTGTAAACGTCGAACGTTTTACCTGCTACCGTTGCATCTGAGTTGCTTGGGTTTTGAATGGTAATGCTACCGGTTGTTTCTGCAGCAGAAGCGGCAAAAACAGCACAACTGCATATCACACAAAGACACACAAGAACTGCTAAGATTTTTTTGATTGCTTTCATTTTTCTAACTCCTTTTCTTATATTTTTTTTCGAATTTATTGAAAGCGAATTAATTGTAGCACCTCCTTTTATGGAGATGATATATGTAAATGCCTAAGGACAACGCCAAAAGCGATAAGCCTATGACATAAAACATACCGGTTCCCATACCGCCTGATTCGGGCAGGTCTACAAATTTACCGTTCTTAACGATTATGTTATACGCGGTTGCTCCTGCCTCGGCATAAAAGCTTTCTTCAACACTTACCGTACCGTCTTCATTAATCGTGAAATAAATGTATTCACCCATTCCTATGTATCCGTTCGGCATCTGTGTTTCTATTAATCGATAACGTACTTTGCACTTGAGATTATCAAAAATAAGCGTTCCAGTATCTCCGGTTGTCGCAGTTTTCATAACTTCATTTTTAAGCACATTACCATCTGCATCTACAGCTTCCAGTAAGAATGTAGCACCTGTAAGCTGCTCAGTTTTTCCAAGGTCTGTTTTGGTTAAACGGAGCATTACACGCTTAGTTGTATTAACAACTGTCAGCAATGTATTCTCATCGCCGTTTTCATCGGTGGATATTATAGGCAATCCATAGGATACCAACCAGTTTACGAATGAACCATCCGCTTTTGCCATTTCACTACCGATAGCCGTTTCTTTAACAGTCCATTCGATTTTAGTTCCGTTGACATACACGGGTAGGTTTTTCCACGTATAAGTCCAATTGTTATCCGCATTCAAAATAACCTGCGGATCAACTCCGGCAATAACGGTTGTTACAAGCTTTCCGTTAGCTAATAACTGAACGGTAACGTCCTGCCATTCAGACTCATCACATTCCCAATCCTTTTTCACGGTTACAGACGAGGATTCTGTGCTGTTGCCGACAATCAAAACACCGTTTATATATCGAATAAGTTCACTGTTGCCGCTTAATATGCCGACCGTTTCTTCATCGTCCGTATAACCAATCTCAATATCACCAATGGGGGTATATCCTGTTGGCGCAGAAACCTCTCGGATTGTTATAGATCCGAGGTCATAACTGAAATCCTCAATACAAATCTCATAATATCCGTTTGCATTGCCTTCAAGATTAGTAACAGTCCCACTCTCGGGGTTGTATTCATATCTGTCTGTACTTGAATTGTATATAAACTTGAGTGGTTTGCCGTTTTGGTACAAACGGAACACAGCGCCGCCTATTGAAACTCCTGTTAAGCTATCTTGCTTTTTAATGATAATTGAATCGTTTCGGTTATAAATATTTGTAAACTCCGCACGGAGAACTTCGTCAACACCTTCATCAAGTGCGTAGGTCATTCCCTTTACCGTAAGTGCCGTTCCTGTTCCGCTTATGGATTGGTCACCGTGCGCATCCATAACCGTATATTCTGAGAAAACACTGAAAGCCACAGAACTGTCATTAAACTGATGGGGATGTTCTGTAATTTCCCAATATTCTCCATAATCAACATCAGTAATTTCCCACATATATTTGTCGTTTGCGGAATCATACGAAGTATAGTTGTTCAAATTGAGGACAGTGTTAACACCTGTTGATATGTCAGTTGCATCAATGTAAAAATCACTCTTTGCTTCTACAATTAACTCTTTATTACCTGCAAAAGTTTTATATACGTGTATTAAACCAACCTTTTTTACAAGCTTACCGTCAATATGCCATGCATCGTCTTGATTTTTAAATACATACCAGCGAATTGCGTACTCCCTACTGTTTAAATCTTCTGCTTTAACGGGAACACCGTCAACCGACAAATAACCTGTATTGGCGTATTGTACCAAGCTTTCAAAAACAAATTCATCACTGGGGAAAGAACTGAGCCACACACCGTCTGTTCTTTCTCCGTATAAAGCGCGAATCTCTTGGTCTGCACCGTAAGAATTATCCGATGTGGTATCGGCAATTCCGTATTTATTCTGAAGGTTGTTGGTGCTAAGCGATGTGTCCACTCCGCCAACATACGCCGCATAAATCTGTTTAGTATATTTATTTGCATCCTGTCCTGTAATATTGCCTTCAGTGTCAACTGCCACCGAGTCAAATCTTATAAAGAAAGTTGCAGTCTGCTTTGCATTATATTCCCAAACAGCCGTCAAATTCAGCGAGGTAGTGTTTCCTGAATACTTAATAAGTTCTTCCCAAATAAGCTTTGTATTCGGCTGTATAATAGTATCAGTGTTTTCTACTCTCCAACCTCTAAACTGAATAACACGGGTAAGTCCTGTGCTGTTTCCGTTAACCGTTCCTTGAACCGACTGTTGCGATACATTGCGAACCGTAACCTCTGAATTTTCCGTATATTCATCTCTAATGGTTGTGGTTGCAAGTCCTGATATGGTAGGCTTGGTAGAAACCGTTACGCCGCTTACCGTTGGAAAAGCAACGTCATAATTAATATTGATATATGTAGGAGGCCCGAGTTGCCGTGCTTCAAAAGTCGTTTTCTTGGATATTGTGACTGCTTCTTCAGCCGAATACATCTTGTTTCCATCAGACCACTCATAGTTTCCCGATGGTATTTTTACTGATGTGCCCGATCTTACATAGTTGGTCACAGTTGTGCCATCGGGATAGACATATTCTACCGTATAGAAGGAGAACGCTGTGCTTGACGCACTACCGCCTTCAGGAATTAAGCGAACATATCGAGGTTTTTTGATTTCTTGCGATGACTGGCGGTAAGCAATCGTTGTTGTTACCGAAGCCATTCCCACATTATTGCCAATAGCATATCCGCTGTTTTTTGATGTCGAGACAGAAATATCGAAAGAGTTGTAAACATATTCCGTACCCAACGTAGTGTTTACAAGATTCAAAATATCAGCAGTAGGTATCGTTGAGTAACTTCTACTACTGGTAATCCTTACTTCGGAAAACTCAAGAGCACCTATACAAGTCCATTTATCATCTAAATAAATATAAAAATTCGCCTTATAATTTGAAGTATCTGGTTCTTCATCAATACTTAATGGAGAAGCAGCGTTGTTGGTTTGAATTGTATTATCCAACGCTAACGTATTTACCGTATTGATATTTTCGTTAAAAACAATATTAGGAAGTGCTTCCTCATTTGATATCGTATTATTGTACTCGGCAACAGCATCCTGTGTTAGTGTGATGTTTTCTCCTGAATTTGAATCGGCAGAGTTCAAATTTGCATTGAATGTCAGAGCAGAAGACATTGTATCGGTAATAACATTTTCAAGTGAATGACTTTCATTGTTTGAAAGCAGTGTGAGAATATTATTAATATCGTTCTCCTTTAACAAAACAATATAGCAGTTGCCGTCATGTGTATGAGCGGTCTTTTCACATATAAGAAAATCACCGTTATAACAGCTGTCACTATGAGTATGTTCCTCTATACCGCATCTTATTTCTTGTTCTAACGCAACTGTGTGGGTAACGTTTGAGCAGAACAAAAGAATACAGGAAACAATACAAAAAATCGCACATAATGAGTAAGATGCAATGCTTTTAATATTCAGTTGTCGGTCGCTTTTTAAAGCATTCATTTAAATTCACTCTTTTAATTGAGAATTATTTTACTGAGCCAAAGGGATTAAGGGAAAATACAACTTTTCCTAAAAGCCTGTCCTCTGTAACCACACCGATTTCAGACAATCGGCTGTCCATTGCAACCTCTCGGTTATCTCCTAAAACGAAATAGGAATTAGACGGGACATTATAAGGGAAATTTTGATTGCTTTGCCCCAGCGTTTTATTTTTAATGTACGGTTCATCAAGTTCTTTACCGTTTACCGATACCGTACCAAAAACATCGATAGCTACTTGAGTATTTCCTGTAGCCACAACACGTCGCACAATTACTTTATTGTTGTAATAAAATGCTATTATATCCCCACTCTTTATCTCTGCCATCTTATTTACTATAAGAATTTGTCCATCTTCAAGTGTTGAAGACATACTGTCTCCGTAATACTTAACGATTGGCATAACAAATGTAAAAAGATTGAGCAAAAGAGAGACGGTAACAATAGCAATAATAAGAATCTTCAAAGTTCGTTTGAAAACTTGACTTTGAAGAATAGTGATTTTTTTTTTAGTATGTTTAGCCACATTCTTTTCTCCTAAAATAGAAATACCAACTAAACACACAGAAAAAATCCTCTGTGTTTAACAGTCAGTAATTTGTGTTATATATTCGGTTGAGCCTTGAAAAAGAGCAGTGTTGTCTCTTGCTTGCTTATGAATATTTTCCAACATTCATTCATCCTTGTCAAGCCCTTCCTTTTAAATAACTATAAAAATACATAACGTATGATAGCACATTTTATTAATATATGCAAGAATTTATTATGTGTTTAAGAAAACTCATTTCCTGTATAGCAAAATTTGATGTATCTTGTTTATTTTTATTACTTGTGATATAATATCAAAAACTGATTAGTGGTGAAATTTTGAGATAAAATGTTTATGGAATAATTGAGCCATCTAGTAATTTTGGAAATTAAGTGTCATCTATGATTTTATTATAATAATATTAAAAGAGGTGAGCGTGTGAAAGACATTCTGTGCAAAAAAGAAATTTCAAAGCATACTACTAATTATAACATAATAGTATTTGATGAGATCAACTCTACAAACATTTACTTAAAGCAGCTTGCCAAAAATAATGCCGAGCCGCACACTGTAATAATTGCTAACACCCAAACCTCAGGTCACGGACGATTTGACAGAAAGTTCTATTCACCGAAAAATTGTGGAATTTATATGAGTATTTTACTAAAGCCTGACTTAGACGCAGAAAAAAGCGTTCTTTTAACTGCCGCAGCAGCGGTAGCAGTAAATGAGGCTATCCTGTCCCTTACAGGTAAAAAAACAGAAATAAAATGGGTTAACGATATACTGTTAGAGGGGAAAAAGGTTTGCGGAATACTTACAGAGGGCGCAATCAACCCCAAAACCCTAAAATTCGACTGGGCAGTTATAGGAATAGGCATAAACGTATACACACCAAAAAACGATTTTTGCAATGAAATCAAAGACATTGCAAGCGCTTTGTCAGATGAAACTCAAGAAAATTTGCGTAACAGACTTTGCGCTGAAATTTTAAATAATATCAGTCTTTATTGCGAAAATCTTGAGAATAAAGATTTTGTTACAAAATACAAGGAATATTCCGTCTTGAAAAACAAAAGAATAAATGTAATAAGAAACGGCTCTGCCACCCCTGCTACCGCGCTTTTTATAGACGATGACTGTCGGCTTGCGGTAAGATATGACAATGGAACACAAGAACTTTTAAATTCTGGCGAAATAAGTATAAAATTATGAGGTGTTTTTTTGAATAAATCTATTGATAACAACGCTTTTTTTAAACTGAGCTATGGTCTTTTCGTATTATCCGCAAGGCAAGACGATAAAGACAATGCCTGTATAATAAACACTGTAATGCAGGTGACAGATATTCCAAAAAAAATTGTATTTGCAGTAAACAAGCAAAACCTTACCCACGATATGATTACAAAAACAGGTATAGCAAATATCAGCATACTTGACACATCGGCGCCGTTTTCAGTTTTTGAAAGCTTTGGTTTTAGGAGCGGACGTGATACCGATAAATTTGAGTATATTGATTATGCAGCACACTCACAAAACGGTGTTCTATATCTTGAAAAATACACAAATTCTGTTATCTGTGTTAAGGTAACAGATATGCGCGACCTTGGAACTCATACCGAATTTTTAGCCGAAATTACTGAGGCTTTTGTTATAAATGAAAACCCCTCAATGACATATCAGTATTATTTTGATAATGTAAAACCAAAACCTAAAAAAGCTAAAGGATTTGTTTGTAAAATATGCGGTTATGTTTATGAGGGTGATACCCTGCCGCCCGACTTTATATGTCCGCTTTGCAAACACCCCGCAAGTGATTTTGAAAAGAGAGAAGTTTAAAATGTTTAATTTTTTCAGTAAACAAAATGACCGTAACGGTGACTGTTATATAATTACAGGCAGTGATTGTAACCATATAAAAAATGTACTAAGAATGTCTGTAGGAGACAGATTTTTAATTTCAGATGACGGACAAAGTCATTTATGCGAAATTATATATCTTGAAAACGATACTGTTACTGCAAAAATAATAGAAGAAAACTATAACGATACCTCACTTCCTATAAATATTTATCTTTTCCAAGGACTTCCAAAAGCCGATAAAATGGAGCTTATAATTCAAAAGTGCGTAGAATTAGGGGTTACAGGTATTATTCCCGTTGAGATGGAACACTGTGTAGTTAAGCTTGACGATAAAAAGAAAACTTCAAAAATTGCGCGTTGGCAGGCTATAAGCGAAAGCGCCGCGAAGCAAAGCAAGAGGAACATTATACCAGAAATTTATAATGTTTTAAAATTTAATGACGCCTTAGAAAAGGCTAAAGAATTAGATTTACTTATTGTGCCTTACGAAAACGAAAAGGGTATGAAAGCCACTAAAGAAACCTTGCTTAAAATTAAAAAAAATATGAACATTGGTATTTTAATCGGAGCTGAGGGTGGCTTCTCACAAAAAGAAATTGATGCTTGTATAAATTCAGGCGCTGATATTGTATCACTCGGAAAACGAATACTCAGAACCGAAACTGCTGCTATTACGGCGGTTGGGATGTGTATGCTTTACAGCGAAACGGTGATTGAAAATGATTAATTTACCAAAAGAATATGAAAAGCGTATGCAATATCTTTTAGGCGAAGACTTTGAAGCCTACAAAGCCGAACTGCAAAAGGATGCAGTTAAGGGTTTTAGAGTCAATACCGAAAAGATATCCGCCGAAGACTTTGAAAAAGTAAATGTCTTTGGAAATAAAAAAATACCTTATGTACATAACGGATATTATTTAGACTACGAAAAGGTTGGCAACCACCCTTTTCACCATGCGGGTATGATTTATGTACAAGAGCCTGCCGCTATGGCGCCTGCCGAGTGTGTAGAAATTAAAGAGGATTGGAAAATTCTTGATATGTGCGCCGCTCCAGGAGGTAAAAGCACACAGCTTAAAAATAAACTTGGTGAAAACGGTGTGCTTGTTTCTAATGAAATTATACCCTCTCGCTGTAAAATTCTCACAGGAAATATTGAAAGGTTAGGACTTTCTAACACAGTTACTACCTGTATGGATACCCAAAAGCTTTCAAAAGCTTTTCCTAGAACCTTTGATTTAATTATGTTGGATGCCCCGTGTTCAGGCGAGGGTATGTTCCGCAAGGAAGCAGTTGCAGTAAGCGAATGGTCAAAGGATAATGTGCTTATGTGCGCTAACCGTCAGGCTGAAATACTTGAAAACGCAGTAAAATGTCTTAAAGACGGCGGATATATAATCTACTCAACTTGCACCTTTTCCTTAGAAGAAAATGAAATGACAGTAGATTCCTTCTTGCAAAAACATCCTGAATTTAAAATCGTTAAAACTTCAGAGAAAATAGAAAAAGCCACCGAAAGCGGAATCTCTTTCGACGGCTGTAAAACTGCTGATATCAGATATGCACGACGGTTTTATCCTCATAAATCCAAAGGTGAGGGACAATTTATGGCTGTGCTCAAAAACACAAACGAGGCAATACCCGAGTCTAATTCAAACCAAAAATCTCAAATATCAGATAAAACCGTAACAGATTTTTTAAATGACACATTAACTGAATATGATATCAAAAATGTGCGTACGTATAATAACAATCCCGTTTACTTTTCACCCGATTTCGAGGTAAAAGACGGCGTTGCATTTTGTTACGGAATAACTATTGGTGAAATCAAGAAAAATTACATTCTCCCTCACCATCAGTTTTTTATGGGTATGGGAAAATATTTTAAACGCAAAATTGAACTTTCTGCCGACAGTAAAGAAATAAAGAAGTATCTTCACGGCGAAGAAATAAAAACAAATCTCACAAATGGTTGGGCAGTTGTTACTGTTAACGGCTGTGCTGTAGGCGGTGTAAAGGTTGTTTCAGGTATAGCCAAAAACCATTACCCAAAGGGACTCAGAATAAAAAATATCTAATTATTTCTTTTTATCAGCCAAGTAATACACATTGAAACGGCAGTAATAATTAAATATACCGCCGAATAGAGTATTGGAAATGCAGTTTTAAATGTAAGTGATGAAAAAATCCAAAACAAGATAGCAATTACTATCGGCATAAACCAAAAGAAACGAATATCCTTACCTGAAACTATTCCGATAAAAACAGAAAGCATAGGATTTGCAACAAAGAATAAAACTAATGCTATAAGCATACCCGCATCTGCTTTTACAGTATTTGCCGCAATTAAAGGTATTATTAGCATAACAATAATAATTGTTATAAGCATATATACCAGTTTCTTTAACCTTTTCATCATACCACCCTTTTTATAATAACATTTCAAAAAAGAAAAAGCAATATACTAAGCACCCTCGTTCTTTAGAACGAGGGTGCTGTCTTAATATACCTTCATAATCATACAACCGCTTCACTGCTTTGCATTTGTTCAAGTGATTGGTTTTGATATTTGTATTTGAGTAACTTAGCAGTCACAAAAAATCCGATAAACAATACCGTTAAAATTGTTGTACCGAAAACTGCAATTATCATTTTCTCTGTACTTATTGTGATTGCAGATTCAATAATATTTACACCGAAATCCGACATTTTCAATGCTAATGTGTTTATAAAATCACTTTTGCCAAATCCAATAATAAGTCCTAGCAGAATACTAATAACCGCAAAATCAATACCAACCCATAAAAAACCATTACTACGCATAAGCGCAATTATAACCGCAATAACAATAAATGACGACATAATGAAAGCTACTGCTATCCAAAATGAAAGCTTTTTTTCTACAACACGCGAAGTGTAGACGGTTTTAACAACATCCCTGACTTCCTCTATTATTTCTACCGACTCTTCAATAACAATTTCGTTTTTTTCTAAAAATTCAGAAACTTCTTCCTTTGCCTTTTCGCGCTTGAATTTAAAGTTGGTGTTTTCTTCGGCAATATCTAAAAATTTATCAGTATTATCTTTTACAATGCTTTTTATATATCCAACATCGATCTTCTTTTCTTCGGGAATATCCAAAAAAATTTGAGTAACCTCATCTGCATAAATTTCAACAAGCTCGCCTGCTTGCGTACTTTTCATAATGTTATCAGCTTTTGCTGGTGTAATGTTATACTTAGCAAGTGTCTTTTTTAAAGTGGGATTTTTTTGTATCACCTGCTTATAATCCACTTCCTGAATGACCAAAGCCACTGTTTCAGGCTTTGTTAAGGCGACTATAGAATAATAAAACGGCACGGCTACTACACCTAAAACAAAAACAACACTTAAAAGCACACATATAATTTTTTTCATGCCATCACCGCCTATTTATATTATAGCATATCATAATTTCGAAAACAATAATGTTTTCATATTATATTGCTTCAATATATTATACCGAATTGGGATATTTTTATTATACCGATATGGGATAATAATGTCAAGAGGTGATTTTGTGCGATTAAAACAAATCAGAAAATCAAAAGGCATTTCCCAATTAAAATTGGCTTTGGACTTAAATACGAATCAAAACACAATAAGTCGTTACGAAACGGGCGAACGGGAGCCTGGAATAAATGAACTCATAAAAATCGCAGATTATTTTAACGTTTCAATAGATTACCTTTTAGAAAGAACAAATAACCCCCATATACAAAAATAAAAGGACTACCGAAGTAGTCCTTTTATTTTTGGGTGTTTTGAACTTAATGACACGAATGAAATGCCTGAAAATTGAGGGTTCTCTTTTATTTAACTTAATGTATTATACAAATACGAGAATGCAAAGAAAAAAGTTGGCAAATAAATGACGCTTGTTAATATATCAATACAAAATCCTTTAATTGACCAATTAATTTTACGCGCTTTAAAATATAAAGCAATTAAAACAACGAAGGCAAAAAAGCAAACAATACCAAGTAAAATACTAACAGGATATTCAATAGGATGTTTAGACATTTCGCCAAACGAAACTATTGAAAACCATAAAAAAGCACAAACAAGTCCTGCCGCACCAACAGCCGATAATCCTAACGAAAGCGCGCTGGTTTTAATGTTGCAGTTATTTTTGACAGTTTTGGAGAATAGCAGGCAAAACAAGGCGGAAATAATCAATGTAATTCCAAATAGAATTATAACAAACGGCCAACCGTTCATTATACAAAAAACAACAAATTCATACGTGGGCGTATCCGCACCCCCAATTATGCCTATTGCACCATTTTGAGAAGTATAGTTTTGTAATGTAATAAATGGAACTATTACTCCTATAATTGAAAACAGTGCTCCGGTCAAAAGTGTTAATAAAGAGATTTGTTTTAACTTCATTAAATCACCACCTTGGGTGTATTATAGCATAAAAGCGGCAAGGAACGCAAGGTTAAATGAAATATGGCTTCGCCTCTTAACATTTGGCGAAGCCAAATATTTCATATGCGATAGCATATTTCACTCGCCACAGGCGAATTTCATTGAAAAAGAAAAGACAAGTCTTTCGACTTGTCTTTCTTTTTCTGGCTCCCCAAGTTGGACTCGAACCAACACACATAGTAAACTCCGCTACCTTTTACGGTACCGTAAGTTTACTGTTGCCCACTCTCGGCACGTGCCGACATTTTCTCGGGCGCCGATACGCGCCCTCGCCTCTGTCGACCGCGGCGCCTCTGCGTTCCTCCCTGCATCCGCCACCGGCGGCGGTCGGTCGCAGACTACCGACTTCGCCGCTCAGTCGGTAAAGCAAACAATTAAGCTGTATCTCGTTGGTTCAGATACAATCAGAAAGTAAAAAAGAAAGACATACCAAATGGTATGTCTTTCTTTTTTGGGAGTTTTGAACTTAATGACACGAATGAAATGTGCCTGAAAACCTTTATTCTTCCTTATTTATAGTAACATCGCCTTCGATTTTTTCACATTTCAAGGAATTGCACACAACGTTACCCGTAATTTTCTCAGCCTCGACATCACCGTCAACCTTAACAGCACCACCGCAACTTATAACACCTTTGAGATCACCGCCAACAACGATATTGTCACCAGCATTACAACTGCCGTTCAGATTAAAGCCCACAGTAATTCCGTCACCGGCATTGCAACCGCCGTTCACATTTCCGGCCACAACCAATTCATCTCCGGCGTTACAACCGCCATAAACCGATCCGCTGACTGCAACATTACACTCGCTTTGCACGCTTTTTGCATCTCCGATAACCTCAAAGGTGAACCTGTCGGTCATATTATCGGCTACCTGCAAAATCTTCTTACCTAGGCACACAACTCCGCGGATAATGTTATCATCGTGCCACGGGAATTCATGACAATGATCATAGTGAATTTCTGTTTTAATTTCACGAGAAAACAATTCATCAATATAGCAACCAAATAAATCAGCCATTTTCGGCAAAAACAATATATCAGGGGCAGTTTTTGCATTTTCCCATTTTGAAACTGCTTGAAATGTTACCCCTAATTTTTTAGCAAGTTCTTCTTGGGTTAACCCACATTTTTTACGGTATTTTTGTATATTAGCCGCTAAAACAATATTTGTATTATCCATTATATCAGCTCCTTTGCTGATATAATTATAACAGACAACTCCCAAGCGTACAATAAAAGAAAAGTTGATATTTTTCAACCGTGAGTTGAATTTATAAATCAACGGCTTGCCGTTGTATATCATCAATTCCGCAAGGAATTGCATATCATCAAAACGAAGTTTTGTATATCATCATTGCGAAAAAAGTTTTTGATACACACCTAAAGGTGTGATGAGATACAACACGGCGTTGCCGTGTTGATGATATACAGCCTGCGGCTGATGATATACCATTGCTTTCGCAATGGATAAAAAAACACTCGTTCAAGAGAACGAGTGTTTTTTGGTGCCGATGACCGGACTTGAACCGGTACGGTATTGCTACCGAGGGATTTTAAGTCCCTTGTGTCTGCCTATTCCACCACATCGGCATACCTAATATATTATATTATATAAGGCATTTTGTCAAGGTTTTTTTATAAATTTATCCGCAATTACAGCAACTTTTGAAAAGTTTATCAATTTGCAGTGTTTTTTCGGTATCTGATTTTATAAAATCTATCTTATTTAAAAATTCCTCAGGTACTGTGTCAGCATAAAAAGCATTCATTATGCTTTTTTCTGCTGCCACGTGAAGTGTGCTTCGCAGTATTCCGTCAGCAAGTGGGATATCGCCTATAGGCTCGATATGAAGAATCACCATCTTGTCCTTTGTAAGATTATAGAGGCATAGACCTAAAATTTCATTGTCACAAACCGCCGAAACCACACCTGAAAATTCAGTGTATTCTATATTTTTATCTTTAAAAATCTTTTTTATTTCTCCCTTATCTTTTAATGGAGCTAAACTTAACATTTCAGTCTTCCTTTTTATTGGTATTAACGCTTGTAAGATGCCGCATTTCGCGTTCATTTAAAGGACGCCATTTGCCCTGTGGCAACATGCCGAGTTTTACGCCTGCAATTTCAGTTCTTTTAAGCCTTAAAACCTCTAATTGCACCGATTCACACATACGTCTTATCTGACGGTTTCTGCCTTCATGGATTATAAATATAAGCACTGTTCTGGGTTCTCGCTTTTCTGCCACAAAAACGTCACAAGGCAAGGTTTTTGTGCCATCAAGCATTATGCCTTCACGTAGTTTTATAAGTTTTTCATCGGTAACTTCGCCCTCAACCGTTACTCTATAGGTCTTATTCACATAAGAGGACGGATGGGTTAAGTTATTGGCGAAAGAGCCGTCGTTTGTCATTATAAGCAATCCCTCAGAATTGCGGTCAAGTCGGCCCACAGGAAACAGCTTGACGCCCACATCTTTAACAAGGTCGCTTACACACTTGCGGTCAAGCTCATCTTTAAGTGTTGTAACATAGCCTCTCGGCTTATGAAGCATTATATACATCTTGGTGTTTTGCGCAACAACTGTTTTTCCGCTCACAGTTACCTTATCTCTCTTAGGGTCAACCTTAGAGCCGATTGTTGCCACTCTGCCGTTAACACGCACCTTGCCAAGTGCTATTAATTCTTCCGCTTTTCTTCTTGAAGCTACTCCGCATTCCGATAAATGCTTTTGTAGCCTTATTTTATTATCCTTCATTTATTTCTCCCATAGATTTGAAAAAATATGCTTTATATTTTCGATTATAATTTCTGTGATTTTTATATTTTGTTTTTGGAGACCTATATCATTATCCGCCAAAATATCCACCTTATCTATTAAGGTTTCGCCCTTTTTATAAACCACACTTCCTATAATATCGCCTTTATTTATAGGCGCATAAAGAAACTTCGGTAAATTAACCTCACAGTTAAAGTCTTGGTTTTTTAAAGAACTTACAGTATACTGCTTTATTTTCACATCTAAATTATCTTGCCCACCGTTTACAACAGGTATGCTATACTCCGTCTTCTCAGGTGTGATTTCTGTTAATTTTATTGCATCCAATCCGTATTCTAAAAGTGCTGTATGGTCTTTCCAGTCATTAGAATCATTTAATGTTACCGCTATTACATATTTGCCGTCACGCTTTGCAGCAGAAACTAAACATCTGCCCGATTTTTTGGTGAACCCTGTTTTAATACCCACCGCACCGTCAAAGGTTTTAAGAAGTTTATTGTGATTTGTAAGACTTCTTCTGTAAGGCGGATTGCCGTAATTAAGTACTGCCGACTTGCTACTTGCAGCTAACGCAAAATCCTTGTTTTGCATTGCAATACGGGCAAGTGAAACCAAGTCTCTTGCGGTTGTATAATGTCCGTCTGCATCAAGACCCGAGGGAGTTACAAAATGGGTGCTATTTAGTCCTAATTCTTCGGCTTTTTTGTTCATAAGCCCTGCAAAACCGTTCACTGTGCCACCCAAGGTATAAGCCACCACATTTGCCGCATCGTTACCCGATGCCAAAAGCAAACCGTAAAGCAGGTCATGAAGTGTTACCTTGTCCCCCGCCAGAAGTCCCATTGAAGAACCTTCAACTCTTAGCATTTCTGCGCTTACGGTAATTTGCCTTTCCAAATCACCGTTTTCACATAAAAGCAAGGCTGTCATAATCTTAGTAGTGCTTGCCATTGAAAGCCGCTCATCAGCATTTTGCTCATAAACAACCTCTCCTGTATCCCCGTTAATAAGAATTGCCGCCTTTGCCGTGGTTGATACAGCACTTACACTTATCGTAGGCAAAATCAAAATACACATAGTAACAAGGCAAAATATTTTTTTCACAAACACCACCTCACCCTATTTTATTAAGGGTGACAGTTTATTATTCCTTATTTTTATCCTCTTTCTTAAAAAGCTCCTTAGCCTTATCTACCAACTCAGGTGCCATAGAAATAGCCTTTTCCACAGTTGTAAGGTCATTATAAATAGGAAGCATTTTAACATTTCCGTCTTTAATAGTTACAAATGCAACGGGCACTACTGTAACACCTGCTCCACCACCGCCGCCGAAAAGTTCCTGTCCCGTTTTTGAAGGAAAGTCGCTGCCACCTGTGGCAAGTCCGTATGACACACGTGATACAGGAATTAAAGTAATACCGTCTACCACAACAGGCGCGCCTGTTATAATATCGGCATTTATCATACCGCGAAGCTTTTCCATTGTTACATCTAAAATACCCTTAATATTATTTTCACTCATCTGATTCAATCCCCGCTGTAAAATTTTTATATTCTTTATAAAGCTTATATGCTGTAACAAGACAATAGAAAATACAAAGCCTTATTTTTAGTGAAAAATTAAATTCGCTTAGTTTTGATTCAAAATCACTTAAAATGTCTATTTTTTTATACTTTATTTTTGCAAATGACGATAACTCTGATAAAACAGGGTAAACTGCACCGCAAACCACACCGTATTCTATAGCAGTTTTAGCGGCGTCATCTGTTGCAACCTTAATAGAGATTTTAACCTTATCAAACTTAATATGCCGCAAAAATTTCTTTGTATGAGAAAGTGCCGCCTTAAAAAAACTAAAAAATTCTTTTACCGCTCCTGAAAAACCGTATTT
>JAZNJT010000029.1:0-3605 GCA_045578145.1 Acutalibacteraceae bacterium | reverse complement strand
TTTTTCCATATAGGCTTTTTTGTCTATTTTAGTTGTTGAAGAATTCATTGCCGATTCTAAAGTTTTAATAGATTCAGTAATTTTAGCCTTATTAATGCGGTATTCGTCTATAGTATCGATTCCGCTTTCGTAGGCAAGCTTCACGCGGTTTAATTTCGCTTTTTCGTTTTCAATAAGTTTTTTATAATCCGCTGTGGGCAAATCGTCTCGCCTAGAACCATCAGCTTCAACCATATTAATTTCGCCTGTAATAACAACGTTTTCAATATATGAAATTATAGCGGCATTTGCCTTTTTAAGTGTTATGCTGTGTGATGTGCGACAAACACCTCTACCGTAACTGTGACATTGTAAAGAGGGAAGAGAATGGTTAACGAAAACTAGAGTAGAACCGCATGAAGAACAGCGTACCAAGCCTTTTAGCATAAAATTTACTGGTTGTTCTCTCCGTTGATATTTACCATACATTCGTTTTTGTTCATCGAGTTTATCTTGAACCTTATTGAAAACTTCTTGTGTAATAATGGGTTCGTGGTGTCCGTCAACTACCATAATATTAGGTGAATCATAATGTCGGGTAGAAGCGGCACGGCCGTCGATACTCCAACGGATTTTACCAGTATAAACCGGATTTCTAAGAATATATTCAATACATCTGTTATCAGGCAGATTTCCTCTTTTAGTACGCATACCTAAATTGCCATATTTAACTGCTAAAGCTCTAAGCCCTAAGCCATTAAGAAAATCATTATAAATTCCTCGTATTAGTGCGGCATCGGAATTAGGAACGTAATTACCTGACTTAGAATCATAGCCCACAGGCGGCGGCGCTACAGGCAAACCACGTGATGCACGCTCTTTCATACCGCGTTTTACTTCTTGGCTAAGGTTTGTAAGATAAAATTCATCTTGCCATTCAAGTATTCTTTCAATAAGCTCACCAAAAGGACCTTCGGGGAGCGGTTCGGAAATTGATATAACCTCAATACCGTTTTTCTTAAGCATTGATTTTAGGGTAATAGCTTCTTCTTGGTTTCGCGCAAATCTGCTAAACTTCCACACAAGTATTATATTAAAGGGCGAAGGCTTCTTTTTTGCGGTCGCTATCATTTCAAGGAATTTATCACGCTTAGCCATACTTTTTCCCGATTTGCCGCCGTCTTCCATATAAATATAGTCTTCAAGTAAAATTATATCATTTTTTTCAGCATAATCTTGTATAAGTTTTAATTGTGAATCGGGGGAATACTCTGTTTGCTCATCAGTAGAAACTCTGATGTAGCAGGCTGCCAAACGCATTAAATAATCACCCTTTCTATATATTGATTAAGTATACTCTGTTTTGGTGTAGATAGCACTGAAACAGAGTATTAAAATTTGTGAGATTATCTTATAAGATAGATTGTAACATACGGCTTTGGTTTTATTTCGGCTTCAAAATCATTGTTTGTATTGCATCCATCAAGGATACCTACTATTTTTTTGGGAGTTATTCCCGATTCTATAAAATCAATAGCCGACTTTGGTAGTTCGCCGATTTCATCAGCAAATTCAGTAGTTACGATATAATTGTCTTCGTAGTCGGGTTCTATTAGAACAAAATCACCATCGTCACACTCACAGAGGTTTTCATAGCGTGAAAAACCGCTAAACTCATCGGGCTTTTTGGTTATTTTGGTGAGCGGAAAACGCTTATTATCATATATGCTCATGGGTTTATAAAAACCAATTTTATAAGTAGCCTTATTGTTTTCTATTGAGTATTTATTAATATGACCTATGAAATAATCGTTACGTTTTAACCAATCATTAATCATATCTTGGACCTTACCGCGATAAACATATCCTATTTTTTCGCCGTCAAGTAAAATTGATATAGCAGAGGAATCATAGGGATTTTCAGGTTCAGCAATAAAAGCAATTTTTGCGCCACCTTTACCTTGTAAACTTGATATAGATTTATCGTTTAGACAAATGTTCTCTTCATATTCATATACAAGGATATTTTTATCGATAAAGTCTTCAAAAAGGTTGTAGTTCATTTCTCCATCGGGCAACTTAGGCTTTGGTTGAAAATACAAATTTTTTACAGGCTGTTCTTTAACGGTGTTTTTATTTGCAAGTATATATTTTTTCTTTACTGATTTTGAAGCTAAAAAACACAATATAGCGCATATAGCCGAGAAAAGAAAGGCAAAGAAAGAAACTGCAAGCATTGGTATTGAGAATATAACAAATATAATCATAAAGAAAATAAATATTATTCTGAAAAAATTTGCTAAGCGTTGATTCATAAAACAATCTCCTTTATATTTTACTGGTGAAGCCTACGGCTTTACCGATGATTCTGATATTTTCCAATTCGGTTCCCGAATATACAAACGGCTCATAAGAAGAGTTACAAGCTAAAAGGGTAAGAGTATCACCTGTTAAGTAAACTTTTTTGAGTGTTGCTTCGTCACCGATAAGAACAGCAGCAATCTCACCGTTGTTTACGGTAGGTTGCTGTTTTATATATACAATATCACCGTCTAATATACGCGCATCAATCATACTGTCACCTTTGCATCTGAGAGCAAAGTCTGCGTTGATATCTTCGGGTATATCAATATCACATTCGATATTTTCTTCTGCAAGTATTGGCTCACCGCAGGCAATATTACCGAGCAAGGGTATCCTGTTCATATTAGGGAGCGGAATAATATTATCATATTCCGAATGTATTATATCTTCCCACCCCATAAGTACAGATGGAGAAATTTCTAAAATTTCTGCTAATTGTGAGATTCGCCCTTGTCTTAAATTTTTAATATTCCCGCTTTCCCAACGTTGAACAGTTGCCTCAGTAACACCAATTTTTTTTCCTATTTCCTTTAATGTGTATCCGAGTTCTTTTCTCCTTTGTTTGAAAATTCGTTGGAATTCCATTAAAATACACCTCTTTCAAGCGTATTTTATCACAGTAACTTGCGTTTTGCAATAGTTTTTTAGCAAAATTCAAAAAAACTTTCGCAAAAAGTATTGACAAAATAATAAAGACGTGCTAATATTAACTTACGCAAAACGAAAGTTCGCTGAGGAGGTGACAATATGTTTGAAGTAAATATACCAAAGTTAAAGGGAAAAATATCTGAAAGAGGTTACAATAATTCAACCTTTTCGCAAGCGTGTAATATTGATAGAAATACCTTAACCGCCTATATGAAACGTCCCGATAAAATACCATATCATATACTTAATCTTATGGCCGATGTACTTTGCGAAACAGTTGAAGAAGCGATGAACATTTTTTTTATTCCTAAACTTACGCAAAACGAAAGTTCGGAACAATATGATATCAATTCATAGGACAAATTTCAAAAACAATATTATATGGAAAGGAGATGAGTGTTGTGGGAAGAAATGATTTGCCGACCGTTAAAGGCTTTTTTGTTCATCCTGATGGAAATACTGTTCCGTTTGAATCGCTTACATACGAAGAAAAACTTGAGATAAACAAGGAATGGGTAAGACGTTGGGAGCGGATATTACCTCAAGCATATAAAAATTATCCTGAAGCGTTTGCAGAATTAGAGGAAGTATCACCTGAAGCTAGAGAGCGGTAT
>JAZNJT010000028.1:0-37016 GCA_045578145.1 Acutalibacteraceae bacterium | reverse complement strand
CGTCGAAAGCGCACATGCAGTAGCTTTTGCTATTAAATATGCTAAGGAACACAAAACAGGCTCAATACTTGCATGCCTTTCAGGCAGAGGCGATAAGGATATCGACTATGTTTATGAAAAATACGGTTGCGGTGAGAAATTTAACCTTGATAAATACATTAAATAATTAAATTTTTCTTGACAATATTTGCGACTTGCAGTATAATGTACAAGTCGCAAATAAGCTTGCTGCTATGGCTCAGGAGGTAGAGCGCATCCTTGGTAAGGATGAGGTCACCAGTTCGACTCTGGTTAGCAGCTCCAAAAAACAAAGCACTTCTTCGGAAGTGCTTTGTTTTTTGTGTTTGTGTCCGTAAGGACACAACATCATTTTGCCACGCAGTTGCAAACATCATTTGACCGATAGGTCAACATCATTCCGCCTTGGCGGACACAAAACGATGTTGCGACAAGTCGCAAATGAAGTTGTGCTTCGCACAAATGATGTGGGCTTTCGCCCAACGATGTTGCGACTTTGTCGCAAACGCTTGCCCCTCCGCCGCTTTTATGCTATAATATACCCAAGGCGGTGATGATATGAAAAAGATTTCTTTAATCATATTTTTAATTTTTTACATTATGAGTTTTATTACAAGTAATTTTCCGTATCCTGAATATGCGAATAATCCTATTTTAAGTTTTTTGGTATCTTTATTAACAATTTTTTCTTTTTTAGTTGTTGTATGGAGTTTTTCTTATAGTAAAAAGTTTTTGATTACAATATCAATATATTTTATATGTGTTTTTATTACATCAATAATAGTAATAGCTAATGATGGTCTTGGTTCTTCTTGGATTGTATTGCCGGTTTATATAATTATCTTATCTCTTGAAATCCCTATTTTGCATTTTGAAAGAATGATAATGTATTTGTTAAATATACTTTCTATAGAGTTGCCTAATGCTTATTTATTTTGCACTGAAATATTTTTTATAGCGTGTGTGACTTATTTTGTATATTATATATCTCGAAAACGCTTGTTAAAGGATTAAGAACTAAGAAATCCTCAGTTTTCAGACACATTTCATTCGTGTCATTAAGTTCGAAATACCCAAAAAGAAAGACACGATTTTCATCGTGTCTTTCTTTTTGTGTTTGTGTCCGCAAGGACACAACATCATTTGACCGCTTGCGGTCAACATCATTTCGTGCTATACACGAACATCATTCCGCTTTAGCGGACACAAAACGATGTTACGGCTACTGCCGTAAACGATTTTGCCTTCGGCAAACAGTGTTGTGCTTCGCACAAACGATGTGGGCTTACGCCCAACGTTGTTGCGACTTTGTCGCAAATGCTTATTTACGAATAATCACATATTGCTATTTATGTAGAAAAATGGTATAATACAGATACTAAAAAGAGGAGGAGAATAAATAATGATTGATTTTAAAAATGCAAGTTACTTTAAATTAAAGGCGGTTGATAATTCTACATATGCTTCATTGATTTCTGCTACTTTTGTAGACGGAGAAAGCATTATATCTACTTTTAAAGGTATTCGTGATGGTGTAGTTTTTACAAACAAACGTATTATCGCAATTAATGTTCAAGGTCTTACCGGAACTAAAAAAGACTTCACTTCTTTGCCTTACAGCAAAATACAGGCATTTTCGGTTGAAACTGCTGGTGTGTTTGACTTAGACAGTGAGTTAGAATTATGGTTTTCAGGACTTGGAAAGGTTAAATTTGAATTTGTTAAAAATGCAAATGTTTCGGCAATTTGCAAAATGATATCTGAGCGAGTGCTATAGAAAATGTGTAAAACAATTCTTCATCCCTTTAAGCCATTGTATGATTATAAATAAATTAAAATTGTTTGCCGTGCAAATGCAATTTGGTCTTTAGAAAAAATTGTTTTGGCTTGGAAAATAATTGCTCTTTAATTTTATTATAAATCACAGGGTACAATAATCTTGAGGTGAATTTTAAATGGCAAAAAAGGGTATGAAACGAATTGACAGAACGCATACAAAACCTAAAAATGATGTACCGCCTGTGCCTGAAATAATGGGCAAAGCAAAAAGCGGTAAAGTAAGTGCTAATCCTATAATTGCAGGAACTAAAGCGCCTGCGCAAAAGGTGTATCATACAGAAAGACCAATTTCTAAGGTTTATTCCGCGATTGATAGCGATTTAGCGCGCGATAATCTTGAAAATGATATATCAAAAGCAGATTTAGAGGATTTATAAAATAAAGCAAGACAAATGTCTTGCTTTATTTTTTTTGTATCACACCACAGGCTATTTTAGTACCCGCGTTGCCCGATGGTTGTGTTGTAAAGTCATCAGGTCGGCTGTGTATAATAACAGTACGCCCGATAATATCATTTATTTTAAAACGGTCGGTTAAAACCGAAAGATACGCCATTTTACCGCAAAGCATTAAAGGCGGCAGGTCACCCGCGTGGCTTGGATGCTGTGTATTATTCGGGTTATAGTGGCTTTTGCTATCCGAAAAGCCATTTCCTATGCAAGCACCTCCCTCGTGAATATGAAATCCGTAAAAACCGCTATTATTTTTAGGCAGTCCGCTGATATTGGCGGTCACCAAAACACAGTTGCCCTTTTGATAAAATTTTACTGTGCCAAATATATGAGGCGCTTGTTCGCCACCTCTTATATAAGCTATAGCATAAGGTTTATTAATTAAGTTCATAGTATCGCCCCTATACAAATTATGTAAAAAAACAAAAAAGTTGAAAAAATTTAAAAAAACACTTTACAACTTTATCATAATAAAGTATAATATAGTAAATTAATTTAAAAGGGGAACTAAAAATGAAAAAATTATTAGCACTCATTTTATGTCTTTGCATGGTATTTTGCCTTGCAGCTTGCGGCAGTCAGGAAAAAATCCTTGTTGCAGAAAAGGAATCTGCAGGTGAGAGCGTAGCTACAACTGTTGAGGATTTTGCAGATTATACATACACCGCAGTTGATACACAGGCAAAGGCTCTTATGGAGGTTAATGCAGGCACAGCTGATGCCGCTATTGTTGACTATGTAATGTCTATCGGCTCTATTGGTGAGGGTACTGATTATGCTGATCTTAAGGTTGAGGGTAACGGTTATTCAGAAGAAGAATATGGTATTGCTTTTAGAAAAGGCTCTGACCTCACTGCAAAGGTTAATGAGATTATTAGAGAACTTAAGGCTTCAGGTGAGCTTACAAATATTGCAAAGACCTATAAGCTTGATGGTATACTTTTAGGTGACAAGGAAACTGATGCTTTCAAACAAGCAGAAGCTGATTCTGACTATAAGTATGTTATGGATAAGGGCGAGCTTATTATCGGTATTACATATTTTGCTCCTATGAACTATGAGAATGAAGATGGCGAGCTTGTTGGCTTTGAAACCGAATTTGCAAAAGCTGTTTGCGCAAAGCTTGGCGTTACTGCTAAGTTCCAGGAAATCAGCTGGTCTGCAAAGGAAACCGAGCTTGCTGCAAAAAATATCGACTGCATCTGGAACGGTATGACAATTACCGAGGAAAGAGAAGAAAATATGAGCATTTCCATTCCTTATATGCAGAACAAGCAGGTTAAGGTTGTAAAGTCTGAAGAAAAATAATTAAAGGAAAAAATTAAAATGTCTTTTCAGCAGGTTAGTTTAAGTCTTGCTGCGGGATTTTTAGAGAATTGCAGGTTGTTCTTAGAAACCCTGCTTTTTTCTATTCCGCTGGGACTGATAATAAGCTTTGGCTCGATGTCAAAATTCAAGCCATTAAGCTTTCTTATTAAAATTTTTGTTTGGTGCATAAGAGGAACGCCCTTAATGCTACAACTTTTTGTTGTTTTTTATGTACCGGGTCTTTTATTTGGAGTTCCAATGCGCAACAGAATGTTAGCGGCTCTTATAGCCTTTGTTATAAATTATGCTTGCTACTTTTCTGAGATTTTCCGTGGCGGAATTGAAAGCATACCCAGAGGGCAGTATGAGGCGGGTCAGGTTTTAGGACTAACAAAGGCGCAGATATTCTTTAAAATTGTATTACTGCAGGTTATTAAAAGAATAGTTCCGCCTATGAGTAACGAGATAATTACTCTTGTTAAGGATACTTCGCTTGCACGTGTTATTGCAGTGGGTGAAATATTACTTGCTGCAGAACGCTTTGCGGGAAAGGGTATTATATGGCCTCTTTTCTATACGGGTGCATATTTCCTTATTTTCTGCGGCGGTCTTACAATTCTTTTCGGCTTTATAGAAAAGAAACTCAGCTATTTTAAAACTTAAAAAGGGGGAATACTATGCCTATTTTAGAGGTCAAAAATATTAAAAAAAGCTTCGGCAAAACTGAGGTTTTAAAAGGGCTTAGTTTTTCCCTTAATAAAGGTGAGGTTTTATCTATAATCGGTTCTTCGGGCAGCGGTAAAACTACACTTCTTCGCTGTATAAATTTTTTAGAAATTGCAGATGAAGGCGAAATATACGTAAACGGTAAAAAGATTTTTGACGGTAATTCTGCTAAAAATCTTACCGATGCCGAAATTCGCGACAACCGTTTACATTTTGGTCTTGTTTTTCAGTCTTTTAATCTTTTTCCTCAGTATAATGTATTGCAGAATATAACCTTAGCACCTACACTTTTAAAACGAGGCACGGAAGATGAAATAAGGTCAAAAGCTTTGGCATTGATTGAAAGGGTAGGGTTATCTGATAAAATTAATAACTATCCTTGCGAACTTTCGGGAGGACAGCAACAGCGTGTAGCAATTGCGCGCGCATTGGCGTTAGAGCCCGATATCCTCTGTTTTGATGAGCCGACATCTGCATTAGATCCTGAGCTAACGGGTGAGGTTTTACGTGTTATAAAGGATTTGAAATCTGCTGACAGCACAATGATTGTTGTAACTCATGAAATGGAGTTTGCACGCAACGTATCTGATAAGGTAATATTTATGGCAGATGGTATAATTGAAGAAATAGGCACACCCGATGATGTATTCTTAAATCCTAAATCTCAAAAAACCCGTAGCTTTTTACAAAAGGACATTGAAACCAATGGATAACAAAAAAGCAGATGAGAAGATGATTGATGAGCTGTTTGAGTTAATAACAGCTATAAATAATAAGGAAGACTGCAAAAGCTTGTTTGAGGATTTATGTACTAATAAGGAAATCGAACAAATGGCACAGCGAATTAAGGCGGCTAAATTGCTGATAGAGGGAAACACTTTCAATCAGGTTACTGAAAAATGCGATATTTCCTCTGCAACCCTAAGCCGTGTATCACGGTGTGTTAAGTATGGTAAAGGATACAATAAGATACTTAATTCTTAGTGATTTAAGTTTCGAATGCCAGGTTAAAATAAGGTGATTTAAATGGATATTTCAAATATTGATAAAAATTTCAAAATTGAAACAAATATAAGCAAAACAGACATAAAGTTTTATGATGTAAAAAATGCCCCGTTTAAGATTTACGGCGTTTCTCATTACAACGGAATGTTTTGCAGAATTCCAGAAAGTGTAGCAAATGCTACAAGCGAATCGGTTGCGTGTTTAAATAAACATACTGCAGGCGGAAGAATACGGTTTAAAACTAACAGTTCTTATATTGCAATTAATGCTAAAATGACATTGCTTGGGAAAATGCCACATTTTGCTTTTTCGGGTTCAATAGGATTTGATTTATATATTAAAGAAAACGGAAAGTACAAATATACAAATACTTTTGTTCCGCCTTTAGATATTACTAATGGTTATGAAGCGGTATTTGATTTCGATTCAGCTGAGGAAAGGGATATTATAATTAATATGCCGCTTTACAGTAATGTTGATGAGCTTTATATAGGGTTAAGTGAAAAAGCAATTATTACAGAATCTGATGATTATAAAGTTAAAAAACCTGTAGTTTATTACGGCTCGTCAATTACTCAGGGTGGATGTGCTTCAAGACCGGGTATGGCATATGAGTCGATAATCTCGCGTGAGATTGACTGTGATTACATTAATTTAGGTTTTTCAGGTTCCGCAAATGGTGAGGACACTATTGCGCAGTATATTTCAAATCTTGATATGTCATTGTTTGTGTATGATTATGACCATAATGCGCCTTCGGTTGAGCATTTGGAAAATACTCACGAAAGAATGTTTAAAATAATTCGTGAAAAAAATCCTTCTTTACCCATTCTTATTCTTTCAAGACCAAAGTTTTTACTGTTGGAAGAAGAGGAAAAACGTTATGAGGTTATTGAAAAGACATATAAAAATGCCATATCCAATGGTGATAAGAATGTGTATATAATTAAAGGTACTGAGCTTATGAAAATGGCAGAATTTGAAGGAACGGTAGATAATTGTCATCCGACAGATTTCGGCTTTGCCTCAATTGCAAAAGTACTAATTCCTAAAATCAAAAATATTTTAGATATATAAAATATAAGGCTACCCCAAAGGGTAGCCTTATTAATTTAATTTTTCAGAATTGTATTGGAAATTACATTTGTTGCACGTTTAATACTCGATTTGCCAAATTTTTTTCGTACAGCATAAATAGAGTCTTCTATCTCTTCGAGATAGGTTTCGTTTATTTCCTCTCCAAAAATATCCTGTTGAACGGCTATTTTATTGACTTTAAGATTTATGGCTCTAAGGCCTACTGAGCGAAGCGGTTCGCCAAAGTTATAATTTTTGCAAAATAGTTCGAAACCTCTCTTTGCAAAGGAAAGAGTAGAATTTGTAGAGTCTGTAAATGTGTGACTAAACTCTTTTACAGCCAGGGAAGATGTTCTTATATGAACCTGAACTCCGCCTGCGTAGAGACCTTTTTGGTGCAGAATATCGCAAATATACTGTGAAAACGAAAGCATTGCTTTCCATACGTCATCGTTGCTTTCAAAATCCTTTCCACAGGTGACGGATTTTCCAATACTTTTAGGCTTATCGTTTTTAGAGGGTGTTATAACAGGGGAGTTGTCTTCACCGAGAGCGAAACGCTTAAGGTCATCACCGTTTTTTCCGAGTAAGCGTTCAAGTGTAGCAGAGTCGCACTGAGCTATATCACCAATGCTGTAAATTCCTGTAGACTTGAGTTTTTCACAGGTTTTTCTGCCTACAAATAAAAGGTCGCTTACAGGTAATTTCCATACCTTTTGCCTGTAATTTTCGCGTGTTATTACAGTAACCCCGTCAGGCTTTTTCATATCAGAGCCGAGCTTTGCGAAAACTTTGTTAAAGCTAATACCTACAGAAATGGTAATTCCAAGCTCGCGTTTTATATCATTTCGAATTTTATCGGCAATTTCTTCGCCGTTTCCAAAAAGCATAGTGCTTCCAGTAACATCAAGCCAGCATTCATCAATTCCAAATGGCTCTATCATATCGGTGTAGCGTTCATAAATTTTACGCGCCTTTAAGGAATATTCCTCGTATTTTTCATAAATCGGCGGAAGTATTACAAGAGAGGGACATTTTGCTTTTGCCTCAAAAATAGCTTCGGCAGTTTTAACCCCAAAGCTTTTGGCTATTTCATTTTTAGCAAGTACTATTCCGTGGCGGTTTTCCTTATCGCCGCACACTGCAACAGGCATATTTTTAAGGGTAGGATTAAACAGTAAAGAAACAGATGCAAAGAAATTATTCAAATCACAGTGAAGTATTATGCGTTCTTTCATATAAGCACTCCCAAACATTTGTTCTATTATAATATATTTTAACTCAATTGTAAATAGGTTTTACATATTAAATTTTTCCAATGCTTTAATATGCAGACGCTCAATTTGGCGCTTGCTGTAATTAAGAATATAACTGATTTCGGTTAATGTTTTACCGAATATGTATTTTTGAAACAGTATTTCACTTAAAACACCGCCGTCTACTGATTTAATTTTTATTTCTATATCATCACGTATTTTTGCGCATTCTGCAATTTTTTTCTTATATTCCGTTTTTTTATCAGGGGATATAAGCATCATTGAATTAAGGCGTTTAATTTTTGCTTCCTGCAATAAATAAAGATTCAGATATCTTTTTTTCTCCTCACGCATTTTTGCTTTCTCCTTTGGTTTTCTAAAATCGCAACATATTCTCCGTAACTATAATCAGTATTATTTGCTCTATTATAATTTTCAAGTTCACGTATAATAATGTTAATAGGATTAATAAGTAACTCTTTTCTGCGTTTTAATTCATTATTCCAAAGTATTCTGCCCTTATTTTTACACTCATTACTACAATATTCTGAGACTGTAGATGAAAGCTTAGCCCCACAGCAACGACAGTGTGTATGTAATTTGATTTTAAAATCATTCGAGTTACAAAACGGACAAACATATATTGACTCATAGGGACTTGTATCTAGCGAATGTTTTTCAATTAATTTTTCAGGGATTTCAAATTCACCCTGACAGTCATTACATATATACATAATTAAATTCTCCTGTTGACAAATTAGATAGATTGTATTATAATAATTACGTAATCACGTAATCCAAAAGTATTATAATACGTAATTACGTAATTGTCAAGAGTAAATTACGTAATTTAGTAAATTTAAGGAGTAACTATGTTATTTGTTTATGATTTAATTGAAGAGTTATGTATGAAAAAAGGTGTAACTGTTACAACACTTTGCAAAGAATGTAAAATTCCCCGCTCAACACTTAGTGATTATAAAAAGGGGAGAATTAAAAGTCTGTCGGCAGATACCCTTTGTAAAATTGCGGATTATTTTGATGTTACGGTGGGGTATCTTTGCGGTTCACCGCTTACAGTCGCAAATGAAGAGGAATTAAAAACAATGCTATTTGGAAAAGGTGTTGTGGTCACAGATGAAATGTGGCAAGAGCTTAAAGACTATGCAAAGTTTATAAAACAAAAATATAATAAATAATAAATAAAAAATGTGTGTTGCAAAAGCAACACACATTTTTTATTCTGTTATTAAAGTGTAATTTCCATTTTTAAGGTTTTCTATAAAATCCTCATAAGTATTAATCGGTACATTAAAATTAATACCTGCTTTACCTAAATCAGAACTTCTGTGAATGTCACCGCCGGAGGTTTCAATAAGATTGTTTTTTTGGGCAAATGCAAACGCTTTTTTATTTTCATCATCCGTATTAAAAAAGTTAAAGCATTCAATACCGTCAAATAGGGAGGCTGGAGGCTCTGTATCAGGATTAGGAATATAAGTTCTGTTTCTGAAAGGATGCGCGCAAACAGTTATACCGCCGTTGTTATGAACAAATTCCGATTTTTCCTTAGCGCTTAAGCATATAAAATCAGGATAGGATTTGAGTGCTTCGGGTGATAATCCGTAAATTAACATTTCTTTACCTGCGGCATATCCCTCTTCAATACCAAAAAATACTTTTATACCTTTTTCTTCGCCGTATTTTTTTGCTCTGTAATAATCATTAGCATAAGCGTCTACAAAATCCTCCCAAGGCAGATTTCTGTCAACACAGGTGTTGCCGTGGTAAAAATGATTTGTAAAAACCACACCGCTGTAGTTGTTTTCTTTTGCCGCATCTATCATTTCTTCTGCGGTGGATATTGCACAGGCACTGCAAGCACTGGTGTGAAGATGAATTTCAAATTTGTACAAGCATATTACCTCTTATCTTGTGTTTTTTCTATATTTTAAATAGTCCTCTAAAATTATAACAGCCGCAACTGCGTCTACAACTTCTTTGCGTTTTTTTCCTTTTGTATCAGTAAAATTAAGTGCAGTATGAGCCGATACAGTTGTACAGCGCTCGTCCCACATTACTGTTTTGATACCGCTATGTTCTGCAATTGAGTTTGCGATTTCACGACATTCCTGTGCGCGCCAACCTTCACTGCCGTCCATATTTTTAGGGTTTCCCACAACAATAAGAGAAGCTGAAAGTTCCTTTGCACAGGCGGTTATTTTATCAATAAGACGCTTAGTATTATATTCAGTTATAACCTTTTTTGGAAAAGCAAAGCTCTCGCTATTGTCTGACACTGCAATACCTGTTCTCGCTTTTCCTAAGTCAACAGACATTATTATCATTTATTATCACCGTCAATTTTTGAAACTATTCTGCTTTTGCGGTTAACATATTCTTCTTGCAGATGAGAAACATCATTAAAATATTCCACCGTGCAGTTTAGCTGTTTATCAAAATTCAGAAGGGTTACCGCGGTGTTTTCACTCCAAGGCATATCTTTAAGTTTCGTGATATCGCCATACTTCAATCGGCAATTAAGACAACGTAAAACCCCACCGTGAGTAGCTACAGCAACTGTTTTACCTTGATTTTCTTTTGCTATAGTACTTACGGCATTCCAAATACGCTCGTACGCGTCACGCATTTTTTCGCCACCCTCAGGGGCAAAGTCCTCAGGGTGATAATTCCACGTATCAGCAAGACCTTCTATTGCGTTAAATGCTTCTATAAAAGGCTTACCCTCAACAACACCGCCGTTAAGCTCTATTACATCCTGCAAAATTTCTATATCAAGAGTCTTTTCTCCTATAATTGCTTTTGCAGTTTTTTGTGTACGAATCAAGGGACTTGAATATACGCGGTCAAGTTTAATATCTTTAAAGCGTTGCTCTAAAAATTCAAGCTGTTTTGCACCTAATTCACTTATATCGAGGTCTGTAGTACCCTGAAAAATGCGCATAACATTTCCCATAGCTTCACAGTGCCTTACCAAATAAATTTTAGTCATAAAAATAATCACCATTTTTTAGAGATATAAACATTATACCACTAAAAAACGGCAATTACAAGTAAGGGATTAAATTATAATTTCATTGTGCAGTTCTTTTCCGTCAAAAAAGTCCTCAATGTTTTTAACAGTAGTCTGAGCTATTGCTGAAAGG
Source organism: Acutalibacteraceae bacterium (assembly GCA_045578145.1). Lineage (GTDB taxonomy): Bacteria > Bacillota > Clostridia > Oscillospirales > Acutalibacteraceae > UBA737. The sequence goes on along the minus strand of JAZNJT010000028.1, from coordinate 26,168 downwards.
GCTTCTTTTGTTAAAAATGCTTGGTGTGAAGTTACAAGCACATTTGGCATTGAAATTAATGTAGATAGCACATCATCGTTAATAACTTCTTCAGAATAATCCTCGAAAAACAGTGCAGTTTCTTCCTCGTAAACATCTAGTCCTGCAGCACCAACTTTACCTGATTTAAGGCCATTTATAATGCTTTGTGTATCTATCAACTGACCGCGAGATGTATTGATTATAAAAACACCTTTTTTCATTTTATCTACTGTTTGGTCATTTATAAGATGTTTGTTTTCTTTTGTCAGAGGACAGTGAAGTGAGATGATATCACTTTTTTTTAAAAGCTCATCAAGTGATACATATTCTCCTGAAAAGTTGTCATTTTTATAAGGGTCATAACCCAATACATTCATACCAAAACCCTTGCATATATCTGCAAATGTACAACCTATTTTTCCTGTTCCGATAACTCCAACTGTTTTTTCTTTTAGGTCAAAGCCTGTAAGTCCTTCTAGAGAAAAGTTATGGTCGCGGGTTCTTATATATGCTTTATGAAGCTTGCGATTTAGCAAAAGTATCATTCCTATAGCGTGCTCTGCAACAGAGTAGGGGGAATATGCAGGCACACGTACAACCTTAATTCTGCCACGGGCTGCCTTTAAATCAACATTGTTATATCCGGCACATCGCAATGCTATAAGTCCGACACCGTATTTTTCTAATGTTTCAATTACGGTTTTATCAATATTGTCATTTACAAAGGCGCAAACCGCATCACAGCAAGCTGCCATACTAACAGTATCTGCATTTAATTTATTTTCAAAAAACCTGATATTAAGGTCTTCGCCTGCATATTTCAAAAAACTTTCCTTATCGTAGGATTTTGTATCAAAAAAAGCTACCGTTTTCAAAAGATTTCCTCCAAATCACTAAATTGTTTTTATTATTTCTCGAAAAAATCGTCATATACACTATTGTAATTTTTTAAATTAGTAGTATAATTTTAATTAATAATAACATTGAAAGGATGTTTAAAAATGATTAAGAAGTATTTGAATCGTCTTTTTATTGACGGACTTTCAGGTATGGCTTACGGACTTTTCTCAACACTTATTATCGGTACAATCCTTTGTCAAATAGCAAGCCTTGTAGGAACAAATGCGGTTGGAGAGTACCTTAATGCGATGGGAAATGTTGCTAAGACTCTTACGGGTGCAGGTATAGGTGTCGGTGTAGCGTGTAAATTAAGGTCTTCGCCGCTTACAACAGTTTCAGCCGCAGTTTGCGGTATGATAGGCGCGTTCCCCAATATTTTAAATGAAGCATTTGTTATTGGTAAACCTGGCGAGCCTTTAGGTGCATTTATTGCAGCTTATGTTGCTATTGAAATAGGCACTATTGTTTCAGGTAAAACTAAGGTTGATATTATTGTAACTCCTGTTAGCTGTATTGTAACAGGTGCGGCTGCAGGCTATTTTGTTGGCCCTTATATTTCCGCGGCAATGGTATTTTTAGGGAATCTTGTAAACGTAAATGTTGAAAAATACCCGATTTTAGGCGGTATTGCGGTTTCTGTTTTAATGGGTGTCATTTTAACACTTCCGATTTCTTCGGCTGCGATTGGTGTTTCAATGGGAATTACAGGCCTTGCCGCAGGTGCTGCAACAGTAGGCTGTTGTTGTAATATGGTTGGTTTTGCAGTTATCAGCTATCGCGAGAATAAGTTTGGCGGTCTTATAGCTCAGGGACTTGGCACATCAATGCTTCAGGTACCTAACATTGTTAGAAATCCGCTTATATGGTTCCCCTCAATTATTTCGAGTGCAATTTTAGGCCCTATATCTTCAGCAGTACTTAAAATGGTAAGCAACCCTGTAGGCTCAGGTATGGGCTCAGCAGGTCTTGTAGGTCAGTTTATGGCTTATGATAGTATGGTATCAGGAGGCTTTACTCCGGTTGTAACCTTACTGGAAATTGCTCTTATGCATTTTGTTATGCCTGCTGTCATTTCATTAGCTGTTGCAGAGGCAATGAGAAAACTAAAGCTTATTAAGGTAAACGACCTTAAATTAGAGGGCGCAAATGCGTAAAAAAGACAGGGTAGAAGAGACGGTTTCAAGATTAGAAAAACTTTATCCCGATGCTATATGCTCTCTTGATTATAAGGACGCCTTTCAGTTGCTTATTGCCACAAGGCTTTCGGCACAGTGTACGGATAAAAGGGTTAATATTGTAACGCCAGAACTTTTCAAAAAATTTCCTACACCCGAAAAAATGGCTGAGGCAGAGTTAAAAGAGTTAGAAGAACTTATTAAAACCTGCGGTCTTTATAAAACAAAGGCTAAGGATTTAAAACTCATAGCACAAAAGTTAGTGTCTGATTTCGGCAGTAAAGTTCCTGATAATATTGAGGATTTAACCACTCTTTCAGGTGTTGGCAGAAAAACGGCAAATCTGGTTTGCGGTGATATTTATAAAAAACCCGCGGTTGTTACAGACACTCATTTTATTCGTATTTGCAACCGTTTAGGTTTTGTTGATTCTAAAAATCCGTTAATGGTGGAAATTGAAATGAAAAAGCTTTTGCCACCCCAAAAATCAAACGATTTTTGTCATAGAATAGTGCTTTTTGGCAGAGATATCTGCACGGCCAGAACTGCATTTTGTGAAAAGTGTATTTTAAACGATATTTGCTTTAAAAAGGGTGTGAAAAAATGAGTCAGAAAAGCGTTGTAGCTATACATGATATTTCAGGCTTTGGCAGATGCTCGCTTACAGTAGCGCTTCCGATTTTATCGGCATCAGGTATCAAAACATCTGTTATTCCAACTGCGGTTTTATCAACACACACAGGCGGATTTAAGGAAAATACCTTTCACGATTTAACAAAGGATATTGAACCTATAGCTTTGCATTGGAAAAATGAGAATTTAAGTTTCGATGCAGTGTATACGGGCTACTTGTGCTCACCTGCTCAGGTAAACGCCACTATGTGCGCAATAGAGCACATAAAGAAAAAAGACACACTTGTTGTTGTTGACCCTGTTATTGGTGACAATGGGTATTCATATAGTGGTTTTCAGCGTAGTTTTCCAAGCTATATGCTCCGTCTTTGTCAAAAGGCAGATATTATAACTCCTAATCTCACAGAGGCTTGTATGTTAGCGGGAGTACCATATAAATCACAGGTTTATGATACGAAGTATATTGAATTAATACTTTTAAAGCTCTACAGTCTTACAAAGGCTAAAATAGTGCTTACAGGTGTATCTTTTGATGAAAAGAAAATGGGCGCTGCTATTTATGAGGACGGCGAGATTTCTTATGTATTTGCTGAAAAACAGCCTAAATCATATCACAGCACAGGTGATATTTTTGCAAGCGTGCTAACAGGCGCGGTGTTAAATGGAAGAAGCCTCAAAGCATCTGCTCAAATAGCAACCAACTTTACGTCACTGTGTATAAAGCAAACTATTGAAGATAAAACCAATGAAAAATTCGGTGTGAATTTTGAAACACAAATACCGAATTTGATAAAATATCTTGAACTAAACTAAAAAGCAGGGCTTGGCCCTGCTTTGATTTTTTTATGCAATATTAATTTCAATTGTTTCTATTATAACATCGTCTATTGGTTTATCCGAACTGCCAACCTTTACGTTAGCTATTGCATCAACAATATCCATACCCTCAACAACCTGACCGAAAACAGTGTGGCGGAAATCAAGCCAAGGTGTACCACCCATTTTTTCATAAGCTTCAACAGTGCTTTCGGGGAAAGCGTTTGGCATATCCTTCATTTGCTCTATCATACCGTCGGGAACAGAGGAAGCTTGTACAATAAAAAACTGACTTCCGTTGGTATTGGGACCTGCATTTGCCATAGAAAGTGCGCCTCTTAAATTATGCAAATCGGGATTGAATTCATCTTCAAACTTTTTGCCCCAAATAGATTCTCCACCGATACCTGTGCCTTGCGGGTCACCGCCTTGAATCATAAAGTCCTTTATAACTCTGTGGAAAATTAAACCGTTGTAATAACCGTTTTTAGCGTGGGTTGTAAAATTTTCAACGGTTTTGGGTGCTTCGTTTGGGAAAAGCTTTATTTTAATATCACCCATATTTGTTTTCATAACCGCATAGGTGTCACCGTTTTCTAACGGTTTTAACTGATAATCTGACATTCAAAAATTCCTCCATAATAAGATTTACTAATCTATTTTAACAACTTTTATTCTATTTCGCAATAGTTAATTTAATACTTGTAATTTACCACTATATATAGTATAATATTAAAGATAATACCAATATTTACAAAAGGGGAAATTAAAATGAAATGTCCTTACTGTAGTTTTGAAGAAAGCAAGGTTATTGACTCACGACCTACCGATGAGGGTCAGCGCATTAGAAGAAGAAGAGAATGTCTTCAGTGCACTAAGCGTTTTACTACTTATGAGATTATAGAAAGTTTACCTATAATCGTTATTAAGAAGGATAAATCACGGGAAACCTTTAACCGTGATAAGCTTATGACAGGTTTATTACGTGCTTGTGAAAAACGTCCCGTATCTATAGATACACTTGATAAGATGATTGATGATATTGAGGTTATTCTTCAAAATTCACTCGACCGTGAGGTTAGCAGTGAGCGTATCGGTGAACTTGTTATGGAAAAGCTCAAGAAAATTGACGAGGTAGCTTATGTACGTTTTGCATCTGTTTACCGTCAGTTTAAGGATATTAATACATTTATGACAGAACTTAACAAACTTCTTTGCGAGGACTAATTAATGAGCGACAATTTAAAAATGGCAGAGCTTTTACTGCCTAATATAAAAAGAACCCCTGATTATTACGAAAATTTATACCCTGCCCGCAATCTTACCGATGGCGCAAGGGTGGTAAGAATAGCGCCTAGTCCCACAGGATATTTGCATTTGGGAACTCTTTTTGCGGCTCTTGTAAATAGAATTACTGCTACCTCTACAAACGGTGTTTTCTTTACAAGAATAGAGGATACAGATAAAAAGCGTGAGATTATTGGCGGTATTGAGGATATAATTGACGGATTGAATCGTTTTGGTATCACTATTGATGAAGGCTTTGTTTCTGGTGAGGAACAAAAGGGTGACTACGGTCCTTATAAGCAAAGTGAAAGAGCTGAGATTTATCAGACCTATGTAAAGGAGCTTATAAAACAAGGTTTAGCATATCCTTGCTTCTGTACTGCTGAGGAATTAGAGCAGGTAAGAAACGAGCAAGAGGCAAAAAAGCTCAGAACAGGTTATTACGGTGAATTTGCAAAGCATAGAAATATAACTTATACTGAGGCTAAGGCTTTAATTGATGAGGGCAAACCCTTTGTTGTCAGACTTAAGTCTCCAGGCTGCGAGGACAACAAAATTGTTTTCGAGGATGCAGTTAAAGGTAAAATTGAAATGCCTGAAAATGATGAAGATTTTGTTTTATTAAAATCCGATGGTATTCCTACTTATCATTTTGCACACGCGGTTGATGATCACTTAATGCGCACAACCCACGTTCTTCGCGGGGATGAATGGATATCATCAGTTCCAAAGCATATACAGTTATTTAAGATATTAGGCTTTAAACCTGTAAAATATGGACATATTTCACCTATAATGAAGCTTGATAACGGCGCTAAGCGTAAGATTTCAAAGCGCAAGGACCCCGAGGCTGCGGTGCATTTCTTCGCAGAGCAAGGTTATGACAGTGAGTGTGTTATCAACTATCTTATGACTGTTGCGGCATCTGATTTTGAGGATTGGCGCAGAGCAAACCCCGATGCATCTTATAAAGAATTTAAATTTAATCTTAAAAAGATGAGTGTTTCGGGCGCATTGTTTGATGAAGTTAAGCTTCTTGATGTCAGTAAAAATATGGTGGCTAAACTCAGTAGTGCAGAAGTATACGATAAATTAACTGCTTGGTCAAAAGAGTTTGATAAAGATTATTATTGTATTTTAACGTCTAATCCCGAATATACAAAATCGGTATTAGCTATCGACCGCGATGTTGCAAAGCCCAGAAAGGATATTGCAAGATTTTCGGAATGTAAAGAATATTTCAGCTATATGTTTAGCGAATTATTTGTTCCAAGCTATGAAATGCCTGAAAATATTAAAACTGATGATGCAATAGCATTCTTAAAAGCTTATAAGGAAATTTACAGTGCGGCAGATGATAGACAAGCTTGGTTTGATAAAATTAAGAAAATTGCGGTTACTATAGGCTTTGCTTCAGAAACTAAGGAATATAAGTCAAACCCCGATGCATATAAAGGCCACGCGGGTGATTTAAGCTCGGTGCTTAGAATTGCAATTACAGGCAGACGTAACACTCCAGACCTTTGCAGTATAATGCAGGTGTTGGGTAAAGATGAGTGTAACGACAGAATTAATAATACAATAAATTCATTGAAATAAGGGTTTTTTATGGAAGAGAATATAATTTTAACAGAAGAAACAAAACCGTCGAATTTTATTCACGATTTCATTGACGAAGATTTAAAAGATGGCATATACAATAAGGTTCAAACCCGTTTTCCGCCTGAGCCTAACGGTTATTTGCATATCGGTCATGCGAAGGCTATTTGCATTGACTTTGCAACTGCTGAAAAATATGGCGGAAAGTGCAATTTACGTCTTGATGATACTAATCCTACTAAAGAAGACGTTGAGTATGTAGATGCTATAAAGGAAGATATCAAATGGCTCGGCTTTAATTGGGATAATGTGTATTTTGCATCAGATTATTTCGATTATATCTATGAATGCGCATTAAAACTTATCGATAAGGGACTGGCTTATGTTGATGAGTCTACTCCTGACGAAATCCGCGAAATGAGAGGCACTTTAACAGAGGCAGGTGTTAACAGTCCCTACCGTGACAGACCGATAGAGGAAACCAAGGATTTATTCCGCAGAATGACCGAGGGAGAATTTCCCAACGGCACAATGGTGCTAAGAGCCAAGATTGATATGTCATCATCCAACCTTAATATGCGCGATCCTGTTATCTACCGAATTATGCATGCACATCACCATAGAACAGGGGACAAGTGGTGTGTATATCCTATGTATGATTTTGCACATCCATTAAGCGATGCTAAAGAGGGAGTAACTCACTCGCTTTGCTCTTTGGAGTTTGAAAATCACAGACCGTTATATAACTGGTTTTTAGAAGTTTTGGAAATACCCGAGGCTCCACGCCAGATTGAGTTTGCAAGAATGAATGTAAACTATACACTCACAAGTAAGAGAAAATGTTTAAAGCTTGTTAATGACGGCTTGGTTTCAGGTTGGGACGATCCTCGAATGGCTACTATTTGCGGTATGAGAAGGCGTGGATATCCCGCAGAAGCAGTACGTGCTTTTGTTGATAAAATAGGCGTTTCTAAGGCATACAGCGTTATTGATTATGCATTGCTAGAATCCTGTGTTCGCGATTATCTTAACGAAAATGCAAACAGAGCAATGGCAGTGCTCCGTCCTTTAAAGGTTGTAATTGATAATTATCCTGACGATAAAACAGATGAAATTTCGGTTGATGTTAATCCAAATAAAACGGAGCTTGGTAAAACAACTGTTACATTCTCTAAGGAAATATTTATTGAACAGGACGATTTTATGTTAGATCCTCCAGGCAAATATTTCAGACTTTGCCCTCAAAAAGAGGTAAGACTAAAAGGCGCATATTATATTAAATATGCTTCTCACGAAACAGATGAAAACGGCAATATTACAGTTGTTCATGCAACCTATGACCCCGAAAGCTTTGGTGGTGAAACACCTGACGGCAGAAAGGTTAAAGGCACACTACATTGGGTTAATGCTAAGGACTGTATTGATGCCGAGGTAAGACTTTATGAGCGTTTGTTTAATGTTCCGAATCCAAGCGATGAAGAGGGTGTAAGTTCCTTTGCGGATAATCTTAACCCTGAGTCACTAACTGTTCTTAAAAACTGCAAGTTAGATAAATGCCTTAAAACTGTTAAAATAGGGGAAACCTTCCAATTTATGCGTCAGGGTTACTTCACTGTTGACAGTGATTCTACTGATGATAAAATTGTTTTCAACCGTACGGTAGCGCTTAAGGACTCTTTTGTTAAGAAGGCTTAATTGTTATGACAGTAAAACGAATTTTCGAGTTTTTAGAAAGTAAGTTTCCTATTTCTACCGCTTGTGATTTTGATAATGTTGGTATTTTAGTGGGTGACAGTGACTCTAATGTTAATAAAGTTTTACTGTCACTGGACTGCACATTAGAAACTGTTAAAAAAGCCGTAGATGATAGGTGTGAGCTTATAATTACGCATCATCCTGTGATTTTTTCGCCTATAAAAACTGTGTTAAGCGGAAGTATTGTATATGAACTTATAAGAAATAATATTGCATTAATATCAATGCATACTAACCTTGATATCGGTTATGGTGGTGTTAATACCTGCCTTTGTGATTTAATCGGTTTGCAAAACGTAAATATGTATGTAGCCAAGGACGGTTATACACTTCAAAAGGGTGAAATTGCTGAGTGTACAGCAGATAGCTTTGCAGAACTTTTAAAGGAAAAGCTTAATACCGTTGTTAAATACGTTGACGGCGGAAAGGTTATAAAAAATGTGCTGGTGTGTTCAGGTAGCGGCGGAGATTATATTAATGACACTATAAAAGGTGATTTTGATGCACTTGTCACTGCCGATGTTAAGCACCATCAGTTTTTAGAGGCTTATGACAGCAAGGTTTCGCTTTTTGATTGCGGACATTATAATACAGAGGACATTGTAATAGAGCCTTTGTGCGACCTTTTAAGTGAAGAATTTAAAGAAACACAATTCATTACAACCCATAAAACAAATATTAAATACAAATAAGGAGTACCGAAAGGTACTCCTTATTTTGATTTATTCAGTTCTCAATGCAGTTACAGGGTCTTTTTTAGCCGCAAAGCGTGACGGTATAAGTCCTGCAATAAAAGTTAACATCATACTGATTAAAACCAGTATTACAGACGCGTTATAGGGTAGTACTGCTAAACCGCCTATATTTGTTATAGCTTCAATAATCGCATTAATTGGAATTAAAAGTAACAGTGTAATTCCGATACCGAATACACCTGCTACAAAACCAACAATAAGTGTTTCTGCATTAAAAACACGTGAAATATCACGTTTTGAAGCACCCATAGCGCGTAAGACACCGATTTCCTTTGTGCGTTCAAGTACAGAAATATAGGTGATAATACCAATCATAATAGATGACACTATAAGCGAAATACTAACAAATGCAATTAAAATATAGCTTATTGCATTAATAATTGTGGTAACAGAGGACATCATAAGCCCAATATAATCGGTATAGGTAATTTTTTCGTTTTCTTCCACAGTAGCATTATAATCAGAAATTAAGCTATTAATGGTTTCTTTGGCATCAAAATCTTTTGGATAAATATTAATCATTTTTGGTTTTGCTAAGTCAGATACACCCATAAGCGAAAGGTTCGATTCAAAGGTTGCATCATCATTTTGTGAGGCAAGAGCCTTTTTAAAGGTTGCTAAAATTTCTTCATCGGTTTTTCCCTGAGCTTTCATACTTCCAATATACGCTGAATATTGTTGCTGTTCAGCTCTGGGTAGGGTAGATATATAACCCTGAAGCTCAGCGAAGGTCATATTGTCAAAGTTATTACCAAAGGGCATACCAGTAAATATATTTGTATCTTCATCAGCCTTTTGAGCTTTTACAATTTCACTATCATTAACCCTTGTAATAAGCTTTTCCATAAGTTCTTTTTTATAACCCACAAAACCGCTGGTCTGCGAGCTAACAGAGCTTTCGGACGGTCTTAAAATACCTACAACCTTAATTTCCTCGGCTTTTTCTAACTGTGACTGAATAAACAGTTCGTCCTTTGTCTTGTCTGTCCATGTGCCATCGTTATTTTTCTGGAAATAGTCACTGTTTATAAGAAGCTTGAATTTTAAATTGAGTATTTCTTCGAATGTATAGCTTTCTGCTTTTGTTGGCTCAATTTTTTCGCCCTTCATAGCCTTTTGCATCATTTCTTCAAGTTCAGCAGAATCCTTAAGTCCTAAGGAATAAAGGGTGTAGTCACTGATTTGATTTTGCTTGTTTACAACTATCACAATCTCATTATAAGCAGTCGGCATTTTACCTGCAATAACTTCATATTGCTTGCTGAGTAAATCCTCATTTTCAAATAACTGGTGCCAAACTTCAGTATTGGTCATACTACTATTCATAGGTATACCGCTTGAAGTATCAGTACCCATAGCGGACATTAGTTTATTAAAAATTTGATTGGGGTTTATATGATCACCGCTTAATGTATATATATTTAGCGGAGTAGCATATACATACTCAATTTCACTAGTATTTAACTTAAAATCTTCATTTGTATCTAAATGCTCTTTAAAAAGCTTTAGGTTATTTACCGAAATACCGTTTACCATTGTAGACATCATTTCGGTCATAATATTGTTAGAATAAATTTTATCTTTTTTGGTTTTTTTATCACCGTCTTTATTACCCATTAAGCTGTCAGCAAGGTTGTTCATATCCATACCTGCTTCCTCAATGGTTATGGGATAGCTTGAAAGGGTTTCCTCTTCAACACGGTTGATATAAGCATTAACACCGTTTGAAAGTGCAAGGATAAGCGCAATTCCTATAATTCCGATTGAACCCGCAAAGGAAGTGAGAAACGTTCTTGCTTTTTTGGTGAGTAGGTTATTAAATGATAGTGACAAAGCAGTAGTAAAGGACATTGAGGTTTTTTTCTGTATTTTAAACTTTGGCTCTTCTTCAGTTTCAGAACAAAATGGTGTTGTGTCATCTATTACTTTGCCGTCAAGAAGCTTTATAATTCTTGTGGAATATTCTTCTGCAAGATCAGGGTTATGGGTAACCATTATTACAAGCCGATCCTCAGCGATTTCTTTTAAAAGTTCCATAATCTGAACAGAGGTTTCACTGTCAAGAGCTCCTGTCGGCTCATCGGCAAGAAGCACATCGGGGTTATTAACAAGAGCACGCGCTATTGCTACTCTTTGCATTTGTCCGCCCGACATCTGATTAGGCTTTTTATTTAACTGGTCGCCAAGTCCTACCTTTTGAAGCGCTTCCTTAGCTCGTTTTCGGCGTTCTGCTTTCGAAACACCTGAAAGGGTTAATGCTAATTCTACGTTTGAAAGTACAGACTGATGGGGAATAAGGTTATAGCTTTGGAAAATAAAACCTATGGTATGATTTCTGTAGGTGTCCCAATCTCTGTCCTTATATAGCTTAGTTGATTTACCGTTAATATAAAGGTCACCGTCTGTATAACGGTCAAGTCCGCCTATTATGTTGAGAAGCGTGGTTTTTCCGCAACCTGAAGGACCTAAAACGGATACAAATTCGTTTTCTCTGAATTCAATATCAACACCGTTTAGCGCGTGAACTGTTGTATCGCCCATCACATAATTCTTAGTGATATTTTTAAGTTTTAGCATTAAATTATCATATCCTTCCAAATATTTCTAATACTAGTATAACGTAAAATTATATATAAATTATGAATAATAAAAAAATTATAAAAAACGGGACTTTTATGTCCCGTTTTGCTTACAGATGATATTTTTGTGAGTACATATTAAAATCATCAACAAATGCGCCTGTTGTGGCACTTTTAATATTGTGAAGATATTTATGAGCATCAAGCATATCTGAGGGTAACTGCATTGTGTAAACAGCAATGTTAGAGCAATGGTCGGATACACGCTCGTAATTTGTAAGAAGGTCTGATAGAATAAATCCGAGCTCAATGGTGCATTCATTATTTTGAAGTCGTTTTATATGCAAGGCTTTAAGTTCTTTATTAAGTTTGTCGATAACCTGTTCTAACGGCTCAACGTGACATGCGATTTCAATATCATTATTAATAAATGCATCAATAGTGATATTTATAATTTCAGTTACAGCATCGGTAATAATTGAAAGCTCATTAAGTGCTTCATTGGAAAAAGTAATATTTTTTGAATGCATTTCTTCAGCAGTTTTGCTGATATTGAGAGCATGGTCACCGATACGCTCAAAATCCCCGATACTGTGAAGCATTCGTGCAACCATATGAGAATTACTTTCGCTAAGGTCACTGTTACTTATTTTTACAAGGTAAGTTCCAAGCTTATCCTCATATTTATCAATGAGTTTTTCTTGTTCTCTAATTTTAAGAGCAATATTGTTATCAAAGCATGAAATGATTTTTATTGCATTGAGCAATGAATTTCTTGAGTATTCAGCCATCTCACAGCAAAGTCTGTGACATTCGTTAATTACAAGCGGGGTGTTGTTAAACAAGCGCTCGTCCAAAAATACGGTATGAGTCTGTTCGTTGCCGTCGGGAACAACAAACTCACAGAATTTATATAAAAGCTTTTTAATTGGAAGAAGTAACATAGTATTTATTGTGTTGAACAGGGTATGAACGACAGCAACACCAACCATAGCAATTTCCACATTTAATATCGTTATTCCAAAGGCTCTCATGATGTATAGAATTATCATACAAAGCATTGAACCGAAAACATTAACTAAAAAATGCATAACAACAACACGCTTTGCATTTTTGTTTGTTCCAACAGCTGAAATAAGGGCTGTGACACAAGTTCCAATATTAGCACCTAACACTAACGGAATTGCCATCTGATAGGTGATTCCGCCTGCAAGTGCTAAGGCCTGCACAATACCGATAGTTGCGGCAGAAGACTGAATAATACCTGTAAATACGGTAGAGATGAGGAGCGCTGCAATAGGACTTTTAAGTGTTGCTAAGAATGTATCAAATCCGTCTAAGCTTCTTACACTGCGCATAGAGTCACTCATAAGTTCCATGCCGTACATAAGAACAGCAAAGCCGATGAATATTAATCCTAATTCCTGTTTTTTCTCATTTTTGGCAACCAATTTAAAAACAATGCCTATAAAAGCAAGAATGGGGGCGAAGGTCATAGGCTGTAAAAGTGTTAAGAAAAAATTTCCTTCGCTAATGCCTGTGAGACTCAAAATCCAAGCGGTAAGAGTGGTACCTACATTAGAACCCATAATCATACCAAAGGTGTTGCCAAACTCCATAATACCTGAGTTTACAAGACCAACAAGCATAACTGTCATAGCAGATGAGGACTGAATAGCAACCGTGATACCAGCACCTAAGAAAAAACCAAAAAAGTCGTTTGAAGTGACCTTTTTCATTGTGCGTTCAAGTCCGCCGCCTGCCATTTGCTCAAGACCGTTTGACATAATATTCATTCCGTAAAGGAAGAAAGCGAGCCCTCCAAGCAGCATTGCTGTCATTGTTAAAATTTGTGTCATATTTTGCTCCTAATATAATTAAAATTCAATCGCCTTTTCAATATAAGTTTTAAGTTCTGAAATTGGGATGCGCTTCTGTTCCATTGTATCGCGGTCGCGAACAGTAACACAGTTATCCTCTAAAGAGTCAAAATCGTAGGTAATACAAATCGGAGTACCGATTTCATCTTCTCTGCGGTAGCGCTTACCGATAGAACCTGCTTCATCATAATCAACAGGGAAATATTTTGAAAGTTCGTTGTAAACTTCTGTCGCTTTTTCAGAAAGCTTTTTAGAGAGGGGAAGAACCGCTGCTTTGAAAGGAGCAAGGGCGGGGTGGAAGTGCATTATAACACGTGTGTCTCCCTTTTCGTCAGTTTCTTCATCATAAGCATTGCAAAGGAATGCTAAAAGTACTCGGTCAGCACCCAACGAAGGTTCAATAACATAAGGAGTATATTTTTCATTGGTTTCAGGGTCGAAATATTCCATAGCTTCGCCTGAGTGATTGCTGTGCTGAGTTAAATCGTAATCTGTGCGGTCGGCAACACCCCAAAGCTCACCCCAACCAAATGGGAACAAAAATTCAAAGTCAGTAGTAGCTTTTGAATAAAAGCAAAGTTCATCTTTGTCATGGTCGCGAAGTCTAAGTGAATTTTCGTCAATACCTAAATCAATAAGCCACTTTCTGCAATAAGAACGCCAGAAATCAAACCATTCGAGGTCAGTGCCTGGCTTACAGAAGAATTCAAGCTCCATCTGCTCAAATTCGCGGATACGGAATATAAAGTTACCTGGGGTAATTTCGTTTCTGAAAGACTTACCTATCTGAGCTACGCCGAAGGGTATTTTTTTTCTTGTAGTACGTGCGATATTTTTGAAATTCACAAAAATGCCTTGTGCAGTTTCGGGACGAAGATATAAAGTAGATGTACTGTCTTCAGTTACGCCTTGGAATGTTTTGAACATAAGGTTGAATTTTCTTATATCCGTGAAATCATAGGAACCGCAATGAGGACAAGCAATTTGCTTTTCTCTGATATAGTTCATCATATCTTCATCGCTCATAGCGGCAGGATTATCAGAAAGACCGTTTTCAGCCACATAGTCTTCAATCAATTTATCTGCTCTGTGACGAGTTTTGCAGGACTTACAGTCCATAAGAGGATCGGAGAAACCGCCCAAATGTCCTGAAGCTACCCAAGTTTCAGGATTCATAAGGATTGCACTGTCAAGACCTACATTGTATGGACATTCCTGAACGAATTTTTTCCACCAAGCTTTTTTTATATTGTTTTTAAGCTCAACACCTAAGGGGCCGTAATCCCAAGAGTTTGCGAGTCCGCCGTAAATTTCACTGCCTGGGTATACAAAGCCTCTGCCTTTAGCAAGAGCCACTATTGTTTCCATATTTTTTTTTGCATTTTCCAATATTTTCTCCTCCAATATGTTTAAAAACATAAATTTTTACAAATATTATAGTACACAAATAATGTTCAAAAGTCAATCAATTAATTGTCTTGACATATTAATTTATATGGTTTATACTTATTTTAAATATCAAACGGAGGTAATTTTATTATGGATAACGGAAAAATCAAGCTTCATAATATTGATTTTGAAGATTTTATAAAGGTTGTAGATGAGTGCAAGGGCGATGTTTTTCTAGAAACGATTGACGGTGATATATTAAATTTGAAATCTAAGCTTTGTCAAATTATAGGCATTAGTACTATTCTTAAAAACACTGAAATTTCAGAGGCTACAATCCGCTGCGTTAACAGTGAAGATGAAACAAAATTATTCCGTTTTAATTTATACGGTAAGATGGATTAAAAGGAGAACTAATATGTCAGATTTTTTAACTTATAAGGGAAAACCACTTGTTCGCAAGGGTGACGAAATTTATTACGGTGATATGTCTGAGGCTTATGTTGTAAAGTTTACAATTTTGTCCTTTAAAAAAGAAGGCAAAAACGAAGAACCTGATAAGATTAATGTTCAACTTCTTAAAAGTGATATTCAGTTGTCTGATAAGGACCGTATTGTTAAGGAAACAACTAAAGCTTCAATGTTTGAAGCCTTAGATGTTGGCTTTGTTTGGTTAGAAAGAGCGTTAAAGGATTAATAGATTTTTATACACTCCGATAAAAAACGGGGTGTATTTTTTATAAAGTAAGACTAAAATATCGCAAATTTGTAAATAATAATATTTGTGTAATAATTACTTGACAAGTGTACTTATTTAATTGTAAAATAGATAAGATATTAAAAGGGGTAGTTTACCCTGTGTTTTTTGAATTTTAAATCTGTTTGTATGCAGTAGATATAAAGACAAATTGGAGGTTGTTTGATTTAATGAACGAAAAACCGATTAAAAAAGGAACGGTTGAAAAAAACGATAATAAGAAAAGAAATTATACAAAAAAGACAAGCAATTCGACTGTAAAAGGCGGTTATGCAAAACATACTTCACAGAACAAGCCAAGGAATAATAAAAAACCTCAGCTTCCGCCAAAGCCTGTTAAGATTATTCCTCTTGGCGGTCTTGGTGAAATAGGTAAAAATATAACTCTTTATGAATATGACGGCGAAATGATTTTGGTAGACTGCGGAATGTCTTTTCCTGATGAGGATATGCCTGGTATTGATATTGTTATACCTGATTTTGCATATATTCTTGAGAATAAGGAAAAAATTAAAGGTCTTTTTGTAACCCATGGTCATGAAGACCACATTGGTGCTATACCGTATCTTTTGAAGAATTTCAATGTGCCGATTTACGCAACGAGGCTTACAATAGGTCTTATTGAGGGTAAGCTTAAAGAGCATAAACTCTTAGGGGGTGCGAAGCTTCATACAGTTAAAACTGATGAGATCATAACTGTTGGTAAATTCTCAGTTGATTTTATCCACGTTAATCATTCTATTCCAGATGCAGTAGGCTTTGCTATTACTACTCCTGCGGGTACAGTTATTCACACAGGCGACTTTAAAATTGATACCACACCTATAGATGATTATGTAATAGATATCGGAAAATTTGCAGAATATGGAAGAAAGGGAGTATTAGCTCTTCTGGCTGATTCCACAAATGCAGAGAGACCGGGTTATACAGCTTCCGAAAAATTGGTAGGAGGTTCTTTCTCAAATCTATTTGGCAAGGCTGAGGGACACAGAATAATCGTCGCTACCTTTTCATCTAACATTCACCGTATTCAGCAAATAATTGATGAGGCAGTGAACTGCGGCAGAAAGGTTGCAGTTTCAGGCAGAAGTATGATAAATGTTGTAAGTGTTGCGGCTGAGCTCGGATATCTTAATATTCCCGATAATGTGCTTATAGACCTTGGGGATATTAAAAATTATGAGCCTGGCAAGGTTGTAGTAATTACAACAGGCTCTCAGGGTGAACCGCTTTCAGCACTGCACAGAATAGCCTTTTCTGACCATAGGCAAATCGAAATATTGCCTGGCGATATGATTATTATTTCAGCCACCCCAATTCCAGGCAACGAAAAGCTTGTAAGTAAGGTTATAAATGAACTTATGAAGAGCGGTGCTAATGTTGTGTACGAAAGAATGTATGATGTTCACGTATCAGGTCACGCTTGTCAGGAAGAATTAAAACTTATGATGAGCGTAGTCAAGCCGAGGTATTTTATTCCGCTACATGGTGAGCAAAAGCATCTTATGAAGCACGCAGGTCTTGCTGAGCAGATGGGTATTGGTTATGAAAATATTTTAATTACATCTAATGGTGCAGTAATTGAACTCACAAAGGACAGTATGAAATGTGAAGAAACAGTATCAGCGGGCAGAGTGCTTGTGGACGGTCTTGGCGTAGGCGATGTTGGAAGTATTGTTCTTCGTGACAGAAAGCATTTGTCGGATGACGGTATTATCGTAGTAGCCGTAACTGTTGACAAAATAAGCCGTGAGGTAGTTTCAGGTCCTGATGTAGTATCAAGAGGATTTGTTTACGTTAAGGAATCTGAAGAACTTATGAGCGAGATTAATGAACTTGTATGTGATATTTTAGAACGTTGCTATATTAATAATATCAGAGATTGGAATACTACAAAGTTAAAGATTAAGGAAGGCGTTTCAAGATTTTTGTTCACTAAAACAAAGCGCAGTCCTATGATTCTTCCCATTATAATGGAAGTTGATGTTTAAGGAGAATTTTTATGAAGGTTGTATTATTAGCAGATGTTAAAGGTCACGGTAAAAAAGGTGAACTTTGCAATGTTTCAGATGGTTACGCACGTAACTTTTTGTTTCCTAAAAAATTAGCAGTTGAAGCCGATAATGCGGCACTTAATGAGCTTAAAAACCGTGAGGAGTCGGCGGCACATCACAAGCAAGAAGAAATTAAGGCAGCAAAAGAAACTGCCTCTAAATTGGAAGGCAAAACTGTTGTGATTAAGGCTAAAGCTGGTAGCGGCGGCAGGCTTTTCGGCTCTGTTACAAGCAAGGAAATCGCACAGGAAATAAAAAATGCATTAGGCATTGAAATTGATAAAAAGAAAATGAATGCTCCGGATATTAAAAACTTCGGTGAGTATACAGCAGAAATTAAGCTTTATCAAGGAATTGTTGCTAAATTAACAGTAAAGGTTATGGAATAATAAAAATGAGTGATGAGAAACTTATTTATAATCTTGACGGCGCTAAGTTGCCGTATTCTGTAGAGGCTGAGCAAGCGGTTTTAGGCGCGGTGCTTGTTGACCCAACTTGTCTTAGTGATATCGCGGTTCAAATGAAGACCGACTATTTCTACATTCCTCAGCATAAGGAAATATATGCGGCAATGTCTTCAATGTATGAGCTAAGTCAAACTATTGACTTTGTTTCATTACTTGAAAAGTTAAAAAAAGACGGTGTTTATGATGAAGCAGGAGGTAAGGCATATCTTACTCAGCTAGTTCAAACAGTACCGTCAGCAGCTAATGTGCTTACATACGTTGCAATTATAAGAGAGCGTTATTATGCGCGCTCTTTAATGAATGCTGCCCAAAATATTATTAAGGACGTAAATGAAGATACTCTTGATTCTGGTAAGCTTCTAGACTCTGCTGAGCAACGTATTTTTGAAATTAGACAAGGTAGAGAAATCAGCGGTCTTACACATATTAAAGACGTAATTTTAAACGAAACCTATGACCGCCTTACCAAAATGGCTAACCCCGAAACCAGAAAGGATTATATTGGTATTCCTTGCGGTATAGGCGAGCTCGATAAGATGATAACAGGTCTTAATAAATCCGACCTTATTATTTTGGGAGCACGTCCAGGTATGGGAAAAACCTCTTTTGCGCTTAATATTGCGCGAAATGTTGCTATGAATACAAAAAGAACTGTTTGCTTTTTCTCTCTTGAAATGACGCGTGACCAGTTAGCACAGCGTATGCTTTCAAGTGAAGCGGGAATTAAGAGTGAGAAACTAAGAACAGGTGAGCTTGATGATAAGGAATGGGCAAGACTTGCACAAGCAGGTGCAGCGCTTTCTGAAGCTAATATTTATTTTGATGAATCATCTGCAATAACCGTTCCTCAAATGAAGGCAAAGCTCAGAAGAATGAAACCTGCGCCCGACCTTGTTATAATTGACTATTTAGGCCTTATGAAATCAGCAAAGGCTACTGAAAACCGTGTTCAAGAGGTTTCAGAAATCACACGTAATTTGAAGATAATGGCTAAGGAATTAAAGGTTCCTGTAATTGCCTGCGCACAGTTATCGCGAGGTACTGAAACTAAGGGGAAATCTCATAAACCTATGCTTTCGGATTTACGTGAATCAGGCTCTATTGAGCAGGATGCAGATATTGTGCTTTTCCTATACCGTGATACCTATTATGATAATGAAAAAACTGATGATGAAGATAGGTCAGACCCCAATAAAGCAGAATGTATTGTTGCTAAAAACCGTCACGGTGAAATTGGTACTGTTAATCTTCATTGGGACGGTCAGTTTACGAGATTTACTTCCGTGGAAGTGTTCAGATAATGGAAAAGCTTGTTTTAAAGGCTATAGAAAAGTTTTCACTTATAAACGGCGAGAAAACAGTAACCGTAGCGCTCTCAGGCGGTGCTGATTCTATGAGTTTGCTTTATTCGTTAAATTCAATTAAAGATGAATTAGGTTTTACTTTAAAAGCGGCGCATTTAAATCACGGAATAAGGGGAGAGGAAGCAGACCGTGATGCTGAATTTGTGAAAAAACAGTGTGAAATTTTGGGTGTAGAGCTAATTAGCGAGTTTGCAGATGTTCCCAAGTATGCAAAAGAGAACGGTTACAGCTTAGAACTTGCCGCAAGAAAGTTGCGTTATGAGTTTTTAGAACGTATTGCAGACGGATGTCTTGTAGCCACAGCCCATACTGCAAGTGATAATCTTGAAACAATGATTTTCAATTTAACACGCGGTAGCGGTGCTGATGGGCTTTGCGGAATCCCTGCTAAAAGAGGAATATTTATACGTCCTTTGCTCTTAGCTACAAGAACGGATGTTGAGGAATATTGCAATAAAAATAATATTCATTATGTTACCGACACCACTAATCTATCAGATGATTATTCTCGCAATAAGATACGTCATAATGTTATTCCTGTTTTAAAGGAATTAAATCCAAGGGTGGAAGAATCTTCCGTCAAAACTGCTGATATTCTGCGTGAGGATAGTTCCTATATTAAGGCGGTAGCTAATGAATTTTTAGCGGAAAATCTAAATGAAGGAAATTTAATTTTAAAAGATTTTGGTTTACTTGATGTTGCAGTAAAAAAAAGAGTCATAACAAAGTTTATAGAGCTTCACGATAGCGATATTTCACTTGAAACAGTGCATATTGAAAGTATTTTAAAGATATGCGAAAACGGAGGAAAAACCAATCTTCCCAAAAGTAAACATGGAATATGTAAAAAAGGCGAACTTTTTATAAAAAATTCTGATGCGTCAAATAAAATACCTGAGTTTAAGGTAGAAATCACAGAAAATACGCAAAAAATTAATAATTTGTTATTAAATAATTCGATAGACTGTGATAAAATTGTAGGAAAATCGGAGCTTAGAACTCGAATGGTTGGTGACAGTATTCGTATTTGCGGTAGACCTTGCACTAAATCACTTAATAAGTGGTTTAATGAAACTGGTGTTGCAAAAGAGGAAAGGGATTATATACCTGTTTTAGCAGATGAAAAAGGACCTATCTGGGTCTTCGGCTTAGGTGTTGCACAAAGATGCGCGGTTACTTCTTCTACTAAAAGGATGTTACAAATAAAGGGAGAGAAAATATGAAGGACAGCGATATAGCAGGTATTTTAATTTCCGAAGAGGAAATTAAAGAAATATGCAAGCAGTTAGGAGAACAGATTTCCAAGGATTATGCAGGAAAAAAATTATTGCTCGTGAGTGTTCTTAAAGGAGCTATAGTTTTTATGTCAGACCTTATGAGAAATATCACCTGTGACTGTGAAATTGATTTTATGGCTGTTTCGTCTTACAGCGGAACAAAAACCACAGGTGTTGTAAAGTTTAAAAAGGACCTAGATATTGACCCTGACGGCAGAGATATTTTAATTGTTGAAGATATACTTGATTCTGGTATAACTCTTTCTTATTTAAAACAAGTTTTGCTACAGAGAAATGCGGCAAGCATTAAAATTTGCACATTTCTTGATAAGCCTGCAAACCGCAGAGCTGATATAAAAGCCGATTACGTAGGCAAGGAAGTTCCCGATGAGTTCATTATCGGCTACGGACTTGATTACGATGAAAAATACAGAAATTTACCCTATGTCGGAATACTTTCTCCAAAAGTATATTCGGGCGAATAGGAAAGGAGCATTCTTTTGAAAAAGAATTTAAAAAATGTGCTTTTGTATATTGGTATCCCGATAGTGTTTATATTAACTATTCTTTCGGTTTCCTATATAACAAAAGACTCGGCCCAAATGATTTATTCTGATGTTGTAGATATGATTAAAACTAATGAGGTTTCTGAGTTTAATCTTAATCTCTATAGCGGAGAACTAACCTATGTTAAGCGTGAGGACGGTAAAAAATACCGTTACACTGTTGCTGACCCAAATATTTTTTATAATGATATTTACGAAGCAGTTGAAAATATAAAGGCTGAAAATCGCGGTACTAATAAGGATATTAAGTATAATTATGAGCGCGGCGGTGAGGGCTCTTGGTTAGTTAGTCTTTTGCCCACAATTCTTATTATCGGTGTTATGGTTGTCTTTTGGATTTTCATGTCAAAAAGAATGGGAGCTTCAATCGGCGCTGATAAAACCATGGGTTTTGGAAAATCAAAGGCACGTAAGGATGACGGCAGACGTAAAACTACCTTTGCCGATGTTGCAGGTGCTGATGAAGAGAAAGAAGAAATGCAAGAGATTGTTGATTTTCTTAAAAATCCTAAGAAATTTAATGATTTAGGTGCTAGAATTCCTAAGGGTGTATTGCTTGTAGGCCCTCCGGGAACAGGTAAAACCTTACTTGCACGCGCAGTTGCAGGTGAGGCAGGTGTTCCTTTCTTCTCAATTTCAGGCTCAGATTTTGTTGAAATGTTTGTGGGCGTTGGTGCATCACGTGTTCGTGACTTGTTTGCAGAAGCAAAAAAAGATTCACCCGCTATTGTGTTTATCGACGAAATTGATGCGGTAGGCAGACAACGCGGTGCGGGTCTAGGAGGCGGACACGATGAACGTGAGCAAACTCTTAACCAGTTACTTGTTGAGATGGATGGCTTTGGTATTAACGAAGGTGTAATTGTAATGGCGGCTACTAACCGTCCTGACATTCTTGATAAGGCGCTTTTACGTCCGGGACGTTTTGACCGTCAGATAACTGTTAACTATCCCGATGTAAAGGGTAGAGAGGAAATATTAAAGGTTCATTCACGCGGTAAGCCGTTAGGACCTGATGTTAACCTTGCAACTATTGCAAAATCCACCTCAGGTTTTACAGGCGCTGACCTTGAAAATCTTCTTAATGAATCAGCACTACTTGCAGTTCGCCACGGCAAAAAGGCAATCACTCAAGAAGAAATTGAGGAAGCAACGATTAAGGTTGTAATGGGTGCTGAAAAGAAATCACACATTGTAAGCGATAAGGATAAATTGGTAACCTCTTACCACGAAGCAGGTCACGCGGTTGTTTCTTACTTCCTACCCACACAGGACCCTGTTCATCAAATTTCAATTATCCGTCGCGGTATGGCGGCAGGTTATACAATGTATCTTCCTACAGTTGAAAAAGGACATACAAGCAAAAATCAAATGCTTGAGCAGATTTGTTCTTTACTCGGTGGTCGTGCCGCTGAGCAACTCACACAGGACGATATTTGCACAGGTGCATCAAATGATATTGACCGAGCTACCGATTTAGCAAGAAAAATAGTTACAAAGTTCGGTATGAGTGACCGCTTGGGACTTGTATCTTACGGTAATGATAATAATGAGGTTTTCTTAGGCAGAGATTTTTCTTCAACACCAAACTATTCCGAAAAGACAGCGGCTGTAATTGACGAAGAAATCGAGTCGGTTGTGATGAAACAGTATCAGAAAGCGTTAGAACTTCTTAATAACGCTATGCCTAAGCTACATGAGGTTGCTAAAATTCTGTTTGAGCGTGAAAAAATTTCTGGAGAAGAATTCAGAAGTATTATGGAAGCATAAAAAATCAGAGCAGTTGTTAAAACGACTGCTCTTTTTTTATTTTAACAGAATATTAATAGTTTTTTGCTTGACAATATAAGTATATAGTTTTATAATTAGTTAGCAAACTAACAAATGTAAAGTAGGTGTTGAATATCAGAGAAAACGATATAGGCTTTGTTGTCAGAAAACTTTCAAATTTAATAAAACGTGATGTAGAAAAATCGCGTATTAAACTCGGGTTCGAGAATATTAAGGGTATAAACGGCTGGGCAATAGCCTATTTTTATGAAAACCGAGATAAAGATATATTTCAAAAGGATTTTGAAACTAAGTTTTCTATTAGGCGGTCTACTGCAAGTGTTATACTTAAGACTATGGAGCAAAAGGGACTTATTGAACGTATAAGTGTCAGATGCGATGCCAGACTTAAAAAAATAGTGCTTACAGAAAAGGCTGTTGATATTCACAAAAAAATTACAAAGGAAATTGAAGAAAGAGAAGCACGTTTAAGAAAAAATGTAAGTGACCAAGAACTTAATGTGTTTTTTAATTGTATAACCAAGTTTTGCGCAAATATGGAGGACCAAAATGATTAAAACCTTAGCAAAAAGCATCAGAGAATATAAACTGCCATCTATTCTAACGCTGATTTTTATTATGGGTGAAGTAATTATAGAGGTATTAATACCCTTTATAACTGCTGACCTTGTAAACAATATTAAAGCAGGTGTAGAAATTAATGTTGTAATTAAAACAGGCTTGCTTCTTGTTTTAATGGCACTGCTTTCACTTTGCTGCGGAGGTATAGCGGCAGTTACTTGTGCAAAGGCTTCTGCAGGCTTTGCAAAAAATTTAAGAAGTGATATGTTCTCTAGAATTCAAAGTTATTCATTTGCGAATATTGATAAATTTTCTGTCACATCATTAGTAACACGTCTTACAACCGATATTACACACGTTCAGATGTCTTATATGATGATTATAAGAACTGCTATCAGAAGTCCAATGCTGTTTATATTCTCGGTTTTTATGGCATATAAGATGGGTGGGTCTTTAGCTACAAGCTTTGTAGTTGTAATTCCAGTATTGATTTTTGGATTACTTATGGTAAGCCAAAAGGCAATGCCAGCTTTTAGAAGAGTTTTCAAAAAATATGATAAGTTAAATGAATCTATTGAAGAAAATGTACGCGGTATGAGGGTTGTAAAAGGCTTTTCACGTGAAGAATATGAGAAAGAAAAGTTCGGCTTTGCTGCTGACGGAATTACCGATGATTTCACTAAGGCTGAGCGTATAGTGGCACTTAACACACCGCTTATGCAGTTTTGTATGTATTTCAACTCGGTTGTTATTCTGTTTTTAGGCTCATATCTTGTTATTTCAAGCGGCGGCTTAAAGGTAGATGTTGGTCAAATTTCTGCAATGCTTACCTATGGCGTGCAAATACTTATGTCACTTATGATGCTTTCAATGATTTATGTTATGATTACCATTTCACTTGAATCTATGAAGCGTATTTGCGAGGTTTTAAACGAAGAACCTTTACTCAAAAATCCTCAAAATCCTGAGTATAATGTAAAAGATGGTTCAATAGTATTTAAGAATGTTAACTTTAAATATTCTAAGTATGCAAAGCGTTATGCTTTGGAGGACATTAACCTCGAAATCAAATCTGGAATGACAGTAGGTATTATAGGGGGTACAGGTTCTAGCAAATCTTCACTTGTACAGTTAATACCTCGACTCTATGATGTGACCGAGGGAAGTGTTGAGGTAGGTGGTATTGATGTTAGAAAATATGATATCAATACCTTACGTAATAGCGTTGCTATGGTGCTTCAAAAAAATCAACTCTTTTCAGGCACTATTAAGGAGAACTTGCGTTGGGGCAAGGAAGATGCTACCGACAGTGAGATTGAAGAGGTTTGCCGTTTAGCTCAGGCAGACGAATTTATTGAAAGCTTTCCTGAGAAATATGATAAATATATTGAACAGGGTGGCACAAATGTATCGGGCGGACAAAAACAGCGTTTGTGTATTGCCCGTGCTCTTTTAAAGCACCCTAAAATCTTGATTCTCGATGACTCTACGAGTGCGGTTGATACCAAGACTGATGCATTTATACGTAAAGGCTTTAAGGATTATATTCCCGAAACCACAAAGATTATAATTGCTCAGCGAATAGCATCAGTAGAGGATGCAGATATGATTATTGTAATGAATAACGGCAAAATTGAGAATTTTGGTAATCACAAGGAATTACTTAGAAACAGCGAAATTTACCGTGAGGTATATGAACAGCAAATAGGTGGAGGTGATGAGGCGTGAGAACACCGAATATGAGAAATACACCGCCTGCTATGAATGGCAGACCGCCTAAAAGAAAATTCAGTATATCCACCTTTAAGCGCGTTCTTAAAATGCTATTCGGTTATTATCCCGTTTTATTGCCTATTGCAATTGTATGTATTGTGTTTTCGGCAATAGTAGCAACAGCACCGGCTATATTTAACCAACAGATTATTGCAGTTATTGAGGAATGGTTTGTAAGCCGTGATTGGTCGGGTGCGAAGGAAATTATAATCCCCAAAATCTTAATATTAGCTATTCTTTATATAATCTCATTAATTGCAGTAATAGCCCATACTCAGCTTATGGCTTATATTACTCAGGGCTTTTTGGGTAATATGCGTAAAACTCTCTTTAGTAAGATGCAGAATTTACCTATCAGATATTTCGATTCTAACAAGCATGGAGATATTATGAGTCATTACACAAACGATATTGATACTCTCCGTCAGCTTGTTTCACAGTCATTACCTGCACTATTACAATCGGGTATAATCGTTGTAAGTGTATTTGCAATTATGCTTTGGTACAGTGTTTGGATGACACTTGTTGTAGCATTAGGTGTTTTTGCATTAACCTATATTACTAAAACAGTTGGCGGCGGCAGTGCCAAATACTTTATGCGTCAGCAAAAGTCTATCGGTAAAACCGAGGGCTTTATTCAGGAAATGATGAGCGGACAAAAGGTTATCAAGGTTTTCTGTTACGAACAAAAGAGCAGAGAAGCCTTTAATAAGGTTAATGAAGAACTTTTTGAGGATAGTAGACGCGCTCATTCTTATGCTAACCTTTT
>JAZNJT010000027.1:0-2009 GCA_045578145.1 Acutalibacteraceae bacterium | reverse complement strand
AAAACGCCTTCAAACTTTATACTGTGAGAATCAAGCACATCTATAATTTTATCTGCACCGTTACCCATTCCGTAGAGCAAAATAGGTTTTTGGGCAGATTTTAAATATTTCCAAAGTTCTCTTTCCATAATTAATTCCTCTTAAATTTTTACTAACTGATATAATATTCTACAATAAACACTCTGGATTTACAAGAGGTAACACTTATGTACAAAACACTTAATAACTATTACAAGGAAAAATTCGGTTGCAAAGTTTACAAACTATCTATTGATGCGGGATTTACCTGTCCCAACCGCGACGGTACAATATCGGATAAAGGGTGTATATTCTGCTCTGAAAGTGGAAGCGGCGAATTTGCCGAAAGCGGCAACTGTATAACCGAACAGCTCGAAAGGGCGAAAAAACGTGTTGAAAATAAAATAAAGAGCGGAAAATATGTAGCTTACTTTCAGTCTTTTACCAATACTTATGCGAATACAGATAAACTTGAAAAGCTTTATAAAGAGGCTATGTCACCCGAATATATAGTAGGTATTACTATTTCAACAAGACCTGACTGCTTATCTCAAGATATCATAGAATTATTGAAAAAACTAAATAAAATCAAACCTGTAATGGTAGAATTAGGATTTCAGACCTCTAACGAAAAGACCGCAGAGTATATCCGCCGCGGATATAAAAATGAAGTGTATCTTGATTCAGTAAAAAGACTTAAAAGTGCCAATATTGAAGTTGTAACTCATATTATAATCGGTCTTCCTTTTGAAACAAAAGAAGATGCTATGAAAACAACTGAATTTTGTGTTAAAGCAGGCTCTGATGGCTTTAAATTTCATCTGTTGCACGTGCTTAAAAATACCGATTTAGAAAAAGAATATTTAAGCGGAAAGTTTCGTTGCCTCAATTTAGAAGAGTATGCCGAAATTTTAAAGAGTTGCACCGAAATTTTACCCGAAAATGCCGTTGTTCACAGAATTACGGGTGACGGCGACAAAAAATCACTAATTGCGCCGCTTTGGTCTGCCGATAAAAAGAAAGTTTTAAATTATATTCATAATTTTTTAGCAATTAATAATTGATATATTAACAAAAAAATGGTATTATATTTTTGAATTATAATTTGGAGATGCAGAAAATGAAAATAAAAATAGCAATTGCAGGCTACGGAAACCTAGGTCGAGGTGTTGAATGCGCAATAAAACAAAATCCTGATACCGAGATTTACGGCATTTTTACAAGACGTGCGCCCGAAACAGTAAAAACTCTCACAGGTGCTACAGTTTACCATATGGACGACATTTTAAAACACAAAGAAAATATAGATGCACTAATTATATGTGGTGGCTCTGCTACAGATTTACCCACTCAAACCCCTTATCTCGCAGAGCACTTCAATGTTGTGGACAGCTTTGATACACACGCAAAAATACCTGAACATTTCAGCAATGTTGATAAAACTGCTAAATTGAGCAAAAAAATAGCTATGATTTCGGTTGGTTGGGATCCTGGTATGTTCTCGCTTAATCGTCTATACTCTGAGGCTATTTTGCCAAACGGTAATGATTATACCTTTTGGGGCAAGGGCGTAAGCCAAGGACATTCCGATGCTATCAGAAGAATAGACGGAGTAATTGATGCCCGTCAGTATACCATTCCTGTAAGCGCGGCTATAGAAAGTGTGAGAAACGGCGAAAACCCAACCCTAAGCACTCGCCAAAAGCATACAAGAGAATGCTTTGTAGTAGCAGAAGACGGCGCAGATTTGCAAAGAATTGAAACCGAAATCAAAACTATGCCCAACTATTTTGCCGATTACGATACCACAGTTCATTTTATAACTATGGAAGAAATGAAGCATAACCACAGCGGTATCCCCCACGGCGGCATGGTTATGAGAAGCGGAAAAACAGGATTAAATAATGAAAACACACATATTATTGAATATAGCTTAAAGCTTGATTCCAACCCCGAATTCACTTCCTCTGTACTTGTAGCTTATGCACGCG
>JAZNJT010000026.1:0-2439 GCA_045578145.1 Acutalibacteraceae bacterium | reverse complement strand
TCACTTTGATTATCGTGGCAGTACAACAGCAATTACCGATATTAACGGTAATGTGACCGATACTTTCACATATGATACCTATGGCAATCTCATTTCAAGAACTGGTACATCTGTTGTAATATTCCTTTATAATGGCCGTGACGGTGTTGTAACGGATGATAACGGACTTATCTATATGCGCGCACGTTACTACAGCCCTGAACTTCGCAGATTTATCAATGCTGATATCTTAATGGGTGATATCAACAATTCCGCAACCCTTAATCGTTATGCATACGCCAATGGTAACCCGATATCTAACATAGACCCATTCGGTTTAGCAGCGGATGAAGGTAGAGGTGGACAGTATACGTCAAGTGAAAATAGCTTATCGTACTTAACGGAAATTCTTGGAAATTTAGTTTCGAATAATGATGATGGTGCAACAAGAAAATTATTGTTTAAAATTATTGAAATGTTATTCTTAAAATCCGAATCTCAAAACAACAACTCAATTTATGATTTAATATTTAAGACACCACAAAGTTTAATAGATAGCAATTATAAATATAATTCAAGAATAGATATTGTAAATACCTTTATTAATAATCAAAATATTTCGGGAAGTGCAGTATCTAAGTTAACACTTAGCGGAACGAGTATGGCAGATAACGGTTGTGAAGTTATTGCCGTTAATAATGCTTTGAATCTTATGGGGTATGAAACTTCTATGGCTGGATTAGTAAGAATTTTTCAAGAAAATGATGCCGTAGTTGGCAATGGATTGTTGAATGGATATTTTGGTTCAAATCCGTATGCATTGGGAAGAGTATTTGATGACCTACAAATAAACTATGAAACTGTTTCTTATGAACAATTGAGTGAAAGAGGATTATATGTTATATCTTTTTGGAATAGTACTGATTATGATTCAATGCTTCATACAGTTGCCATGCAAAGCAATGGGAAAGGTGATTATATAACCTATAATCTTGAAGGTTTAGGGAAAGTATCTTATGAGCAACCTCAAAGCTATATGGGACCTTACATAACAGGGTATCGTTTGCAACCTAACAACTATATACTAAACTCTCAAAAGATATAAAGAGGTAGATTTATGAAAAAAACACTTTCATTAATATTAATTATTGTTATTTTGACAACACTATCTGGTTGTATTGAAGATGATTCAAATGCACCATATAAATTTCCTTTATCAAAATGGCAAACAAGAGATAAAAGCATAACAATGTATGTTGGTAGTGATGGAACTGGATATGGAGATTTTACAATAAATGACAAAAAGGTCGAAATTTATTATAATTATTATTTAGAAGTAAAAATCTTCTGTTATAATAAAAATGATTATTGGAAAAACGGGACGGTGGACACATTAGAAGTTTGGGAAACGAAATGTGATGAAAAAAATATATTTATTACTGTGTCTGAAACCACATATTTTGAGGTAGGTCAAGAAATTGTATTAGAACTTGTAGATGCAAATGTCGATGAAAGTGAAATACCGTATCCGTCTAAACCTGAAATATTGCCTGAAACTCCTGATTACGATTTCCCGTATCCTGAAAATTAATATGCATTAGAACCTGAAAAGAAACAATATATTGCAATATAGCCATTAAATTGAAGAGCAGTCGTTATTTTACGACTGCTCGTTTAATATGCTATATATTATTATTTGAAACAGACCTTGCAACAAACACAAAATCGGAGTATACTTATGATAGCTTATCTAGAGTCACAAAGCAAAATATAAGGGCAATCAGGGGACGGTTCTGTGATTGACACGATGCAGCAGGAAATATTACCTCTTGCACAGTAAGTGATGGAACAAATACCTTTGTTTATGACCAAAACAACCGTTTAACCTCGTATAACGGTCAAGCTGTTACCTATGATATGGATGGCAATATGCTTTCCGCAACGCTAAACGGCGCACAAATGTCATTTGTATATGATTCGGCTAACCGTTTGATTTCTGCCGGAGGAAACACCTACACATATAATGTTGAGGATGTTCGTGTTCGCAATCTGTGCGGTGAAAGCGAAACAACTTATGCGTATAATACAAATGGCAGATTAAGTCAGTTGTTGGTTAAAACAACAGACGGTGTTGTTACAAAGTATGTTTACGGTCTTGGTTTGATTGGTGAGGAAACAAACAATACATTTAAAACATACCACTTTGATTACAGAGGAAGCACAGTTGCGATTACTAATACTACTGGTACAGTAACTGATACATTCACTTATGACAGCTATGGTAATGTAGTTTCAAGAACAGGTACAACCGATGCAATCTTCCTCTATAATGGTGAGCACGGTGTAGTGACTGACAATAATAGATTATTATATATGCGTGCTCGTTACTACAGTCCCGAATTAAGACGTTTTGTTAATGCAGATATCTTAATGGGTGACATCAACAATTCACCCACTCTT